>NZ_JBBMFS010000004.1:0-267196 GCF_040095895.1 Lachnospira intestinalis | reverse complement strand
ATACCGTCATTCATGGCGATATAGCGGACACCGTTTCTTGGGAAAAAGTCCTCAATCAAATGCCCGGTTTGCAGATAATTACGCCCCAGACGGCTAAGGTCTTTCGTGATAACAAGGTTGATTTGCCTGCGCTCAATGGCTCTCAACATTCTCTGTAAATCAGGACGCTCCATATTAAGACCTGTGAAGCCATCGTCCTGATAGACTGCCACAACCTCCCATCCCTGCTTTTCGCAGTATTTTTCCAGCATATCACGCTGGTTTGCGATACTGGCACTTTCGCCTTGCAGGTCATCGTCCTTTGACAGCCTGCAATAGACCGCTGCACGATAGCCCCCGGCAAGTGCCTTTCCGATTGTTCTGTATTCCATTTCGTTCATCATAGCCATTTACCCACACAATCCAGACGGTATCTGGCTCTTTTGAACCTCATCTTCATTATAGCTCATATCTTTCCTTTTAGCAAGATATTCTTTCGTATTTGTCTTACCGTATTTCTGGGAAATCAGGCTGACGAACACATCGGTTGCGTCCAGTTCCCCGTCAAATACCGTTGTAACATGAATCTCTGTTTTGTTTTTTGCCATAGGCAGTTATCCTCCATACATGAAAATAGCCAGACAGAAGGTGTCGGCAACGAAGTCCGGCAACGGGCTTCAAAAGACCTTGCAAACAATCTCAATCTGGCGATGATTACTATTTATACTTTTCTTTTATTTTTCTGTTGTTTTGGTTGTTATAAGGGAGAAAAGCCCGGAAATAAGGGGTTTTCCCCGGCAACCGGCTCGGCAACGGGATAGCAACAGGGGGGGCAACGGGCTGTCATTTTCAGAATGGAAGCTCCATCTGTTCTGTGACCTCCACAAAACCGTCCATCGTTTTTTCAGACGGGTTGCCGGAGTCCGTTGCCGGGTTTTCACGCTCCCAGCCCTTTTGTCTGCCATATTCGGAAAACATTCTTGGGTTCGGGAAGTACCGCCAGCCGGAAATGCACTGGTTCATAATCTCGTTGATTTCCCGGATTTCCCATTGCTTCGGCTCGTCAAAGGCATGGTTCAAGGCTTCCTTGTAGAGTTGCTTGGAACAGACCATACTCCCGGTGTACTTATCAAGATACGCCTGTATCATCCCGGCTTTGGTGTCCTCCGGCATAAAATCCCGCTGGTGTTCTTTGAGATACCGCTGCATGGCGGGGCTGAAAGCCAGCTTGAACCTGCCGCTTCGGTAAATCTCCATCGCTTCCGCCCACATCTGCTCGATATAGGCTCTGGAAGCAGCTTCGTCCTCCAAAATGTGAACCTCGGCTTGCTCCGGGTACACCATGACGGGGATAAAGCGGCGGTTGCCGGAACGGTCAAGGGGCAGGAAGTCAAGGGCATTGGAAGTGCCGCCAAACACGCACTGACGGGGGCGGTCTGCCGGGTGGGTTTCATAGGGTATCTTGTAAACTTCTTTCTGCCGGCTTAAAAATGACTTGATTTCCTCAATGCTCTTGGCGTTGGCGGTTGCCATCATTTCCGACATTTCGATAATCCAGTGACCTTGCAGCTTGCGGTACACATTGTCATCGTCCAGCTTCCGCAAATCATCGGAGAACCACTCGTCTCGGACTGCCAGCAGACGGAAGAAGGTGGACTTGCCAGCCCCCTGACCGCCTACCAGACAGAGCATGATTTCAAACTTACACCCCGGCTGAAAGGCTCGTGAGATTGCACCCAGCAGGAACAGCTTCAACGCTTCATAGGTGTAATCGTCTGCGTCAGCGCCCAGAAAGTGCCGCAGACAGAAACGGATTCGTTCTGTCCCGTCCCACACAAGGTCACTTAGGTAGTCCCGGATGGGATGGTACTTGTTTTCATTCGCCACAATCCCGATGGCGTTATCAATCTTTTTCTCATTGGTAAGCCCGTAGGTTTCTTCCAGATAGAGAAGCAGATACTTCATGTCCGTATCGTTCAGGGCGGTGCTTTCTCTGTGGAAGCCGATGGGCTTTATGATGTCCTTGCGGTCAGTTAGGATGTTGTATGCGATAGCCCCGGAAAGCAGCGGGTCACGCTGGAATACGGTCAGGCAGTTCCGTATGCTCTGACGGACACCGCCTTTCTCGGTAGTTTCCAGCCCCGCCTTGATTTCCTCAATGCTCTGGGGCGGCTGCATGGCGTTCATGGTGTTTTTTAGTTCTTGCTGCGTTTGCGGCGGCAAGCTCTGCCATTCGCTGTTCAAGCTGTATCACATCCTTTCCGTAGTCCGTAATCAAAGCCGCTTTTTCCTCCGTTTCCCCAAAGAGCAGCACATCCAGCAGATATTCCACTTGGTCTTGCTTCTGTAAGGCTTCCACAAACCGGGGATGAAAGGCTTCCTCCGGGGAGTGCGGGGCATATTCCTTTCTCCATGCCCGGAGCAGGTGGAGATAATCGGCAAGGATACGGAAGCAACGGTTTTTTGCTTCCTGAAACTGTTCCTCCGGGGATTTCTGCCGGGGCTTGGGCTTTTTTGCCTTTCCCGGCGGTTTCCAGTCCTCATAGGAAAGCCCGAAGTCCTGTGCCAGTTGTACGGCGGCTTCTTTCTTTCCCAGACCATACAGGGCGGCGGTAAAATCAATCACATCCCCATCAGCACCGCAGCCGAAGCAGTGGTAACGCCGATCCAGCTTCATGCTTGGGGTTTTATCGTTATGGAACGGGCAGCAAGCCATCCCGTTCCGACCTACATGGATTCCATAATGCTCCGCAGCCTGTCTTGTTGTGACGGACTGCTTCACAGCTTCAAATACATTCAAATCTATCCCTCCTTGAAAACAAAAAAGCACCTGACATTCTCTGATTGAAAATGGCAAGTGCCTGTTAAAGTTCCATATCCTGTTGTTTGTGTTTCGTCTGTGCCGGGACAGTTCTTTGTGCTTTTTTCTCGTCAGCCTTATCCTGCAAGACTTCCTTGATAGGCTGCTTCTTGGGCGGCTCTTTGCTTTCTTCTGTGCCGGGTGTAGCTTTCCGTACCCAGTAGCGGATGTCCCGCAACTTCTTCAAATCAGCCTGTACCTCGGTCAAAGGTTCTTTCAGCTCTGCGATTTCGCTGAGAAGTTTTTCCTGCTCCTCTTGCAGCTCATTTTGGGTACTGTCCTTATCGTCCGGGTGCTTGGCAAGGTAGGCGGCGGCTTTCTCATACCGGGCAACCTCCGGGTGTTCCTGTTTGAATTTCTCCTTTGTTTTCTTAAAAAACATCTTCTGGTACTTCTCATAGACAGGCTTACATTCCTTGCAGTCTGTCCGGCTGGCAAGAATCCCGTCAATCACTTTGCTGCGGGCTTCCTTTGGCTTCATCTGATTGCGGTAATCTGCGGCTGATTTCCCGGAAGATTCCAGAAATGCTTCTAAGTCCTCCACAGTGGAAAGCCCCTTTTGCCGGAGATAGGATAGGGCTTCGCTGACTGCCTTTAAGTCCTGTGAAGTCCCCCGGTTCTGTCCAGCCCTTGTCCAGTCCTTCCGTTCTTCCTTTCGTATCTCCATATACTTCATCAGCAGATTGGGAAGAAGTGTCGCTTCCTCCGCCGCTTTTTGTGCAAGCAGCTCCTTCCGTTTTTCTCCCAGCTCGGTAATCCAGCCTTTGAGGTTTTGGATAAGCTGCCGGATGGACTTCATTAGGCGGTTGGCAGCTTTGATTTCCCGGTTCAGGTTGCCGATATTTGTCTGGATACCACGCTTTTCCATCTGCTGGACAGCAGCCCCCTCATGGACAGTAGGGATAATATCAAGCCCCTGTCTGGCATAGGAACGCAAGTCCACACGCTCCGGGCGGTCATTGGCTTCCAGATAGCGGTTCTGGATTACTTCCCATTCATGCCGCCAGATTTCACAATATTTCTGGTCGTTCCAGTCAACCGTATCCTCCTTGTGGCTTTTCCACCTGCCGGACGGAAGTTTTATCCGTTCTCCGCTTTCATCAAGGTCATAAACCTTGCGGCTCTTGGGAAGCCATTTCCCATGTTCGTCTATTGCCCTCATAGTGAGCAAGACATGGGCGTGGGGATTGTGTCCCGGCGGATGGGGGTCGTGGATGGCAAAGTCAACGATCATGCCTTTGGAAACAAACTGCTGCTGGCAAAACTCTCGGACAAGGACAGCGTACTGGTCAGGCGGTATCTCTCTGGGGATGGTAAGCACCCACCGCCTTGCAAGCTGGGAGTTCCATTGCTTCTCCACCGCTTCGGCGGCGTTCCATAAGGTATTACGGTCTGCATACTCCGGCGGGGCATTTGCTGGGAGCAGAATCTCATTGTGGACGATACCACGCTTTTCCGGGTAGTGCTTCACTTGCTGGTCGTATTCACAGAACAGCTTTTCGCCACTCTGGTAAGCAGCGGCGGCAACCGCAGACTGCCGCTGGCTGCGCTGAACAATCGTGATTTCGTTGTGTGGACAGGGCATTTCGTGTCCCTCCTTTCGCTAATTGGTGGACGGGGTGGCGTTTTACCACCTCATTTTGGGCAGAAAAAAAGCAGGAGACCTTTTTCAGATTTCCTGCTCGGTGTGCCGCTATGTGGGCGGCGGGTATTTAATTGTAAAAGTTCGGGGCAAGTTGACCCGATGTGAAGCTGACAAACTGGAAGTTAGCGATTTCTTTTTCCGGTATTTTCTGTCCCTCGGATTTCCTCATGATAGAAATAATCTACGATCACCGGATGCCCCTGCGGGACTCTGCCATAAGGCATTTCATTATCCACAAATGGGCAATCATACTTCTTAGCCATTTCCTCAGCTTTTACTTCAAGTGCTTCAAAGTAGCTGCGGTTATGCTTGTTATAGATCTCGTCGTAAAGTGGTACAAGATCAGGATATTTTCCGGCGATATAATCCATAATTGTCTTTTTGAAACCGCCTCGAAGATTGAGATTTTCGAGCCAGAACAGATCGCACTGATCCTTTACCCGCTCAAAGATTGCTTCAAAATTCGTGATACCGGGGAATACCGGAGATACGAAACAGACTGTACGGATACCTGCATCATATATCTGCTTCATAGCAGCGATACGGCGCTCAATGCTAGAAGCAGAGTCCATATCGTTCTTGAAATTTTCATCTAGTGTGTTGATTGACCATGAAACGGTTACTCGTCCAAGCTTCTTCAGCAGATCAATATCCCGTACCACAAGATCCGACTTTGTGCAGATCAGAATATCTGCGTCACTGCCGATCAACTGCTCCAGAAGTTTTCTGGTATTCCCGAATTGCTCCTCCTGTGGATTGTAGCCATCCGTCACAGAACCGACGACCACCCGCTGTCCGGCATATTTCTTCGGATTTTTAATTTCTGGCCAATGCTTCACATCAAGGAAAGTGCCCCATTCCTCCGTGTGTCCGGTAAAGCGCTTCATAAAAGAAGCATAGCAATACTTGCAGGCATGTGTACAGCCCACATAGGGATTGACCGAGTAACCGCCTACCGGCAGACTGGACTTGGTCATGATGTTCTTTGTTTCCACCTCACGAATGAGGATTCCATCGATTACTTCTGCCATGATCTCTGTACCTCTAATACTTTATTGAATTCCTCCGGCATTTCCTGAATCATATTTTCATCCCCTATGATAGGGACAAGGTCTTCCTTCATAAACACCGGAATGCCGAGCTTATGTGCCTGGTCCGCCAGAGACCATGCCCATTCCGGCTCCGTATGAATCTTCCTGCTCTGAGCCCCAGTCATAGTGCCGACAACGATCCAGTTGATTCCGGAAAGGTCAACTGTACTGGGATCGTCGAATAACGGCTCAAAGGTAACATGGTAATGCTTTGCTTTGACGTTTTTTCGAAGGGCGTCGATACGCCACAGTTCTGCTTTCCTCGTCACCGTAACGCCAAACCATGCGTTTTCCAGATCGGTATCAAAATCCAGCAGATCGGGGCGCTTGGTAAGAAACAGGAACTGATGCTGTGGATTTTCACGGATCTTTGCAAATACCTCGTCTCTCCATTCCGGCTTCCATCCGGAGAGATCGCTCATGCCGGTAAGAAGAAAGTTCTGCGGACGTTTCTTTTCCATCATCTTGAGCTTGCCCGGAAAGAACTCAGGATCAGCAAAGTCATCAATCATATGCCAGCGCTTTACATTGTTGCGGGCATAGCAATATGTACACCCCACTGTGCAGCCGATGACGAGATTCATGTTCTGGATCTGATCTTTGATACAAATACTCATGACTTCTGCCACTCCTCAAGATTCTTTCTGATGCGGTCGAGGCATTCCTCAAACCGGGTAATTTCTTCCTCTGAAAAACCCTTGTAGTAAATGCTGCCCATCTCATCAGATACAGAATCGTACTCGTCCTTTAAGGCATGTGCTTTCTCAGTCAGAAACAGGAGTGTTTTCCTTTTGTCCGTTTCAGACTGAACACGGCTTATCAGCCCTTGATGTTCCATTCTTTCCAGCATCGTCGTAAGAGATGTTATCGCTAATCCGCATTTGACCGAGAGTGACCTGATCGAGATTCCATCCTCCTGCCACAGCACATAAAGAATGCGCCCTTGGGCTCCATTGAACGCATCAATATTCTTTTCGCTGAGAATTTTCTCAAAAATCCGGTCACCAAGCTGTTTTATTTTGGTGACAAGAAATCCTCCATTTGTTTTCATGCAAAAGCTCCTATATAGTAGTTTATAAAATCATACTATATAGGAGCTTTATTGTCAACAGTTTGTATGTCTGAATAGAGGTAAATTCCGATTTGTTGTCATCTTCATTATACTTCATTGGCTATCGAAAAGATAGCATATTTTATGAAACTTGTCGGCTGGGAACAGCTTGCAACGCAAGGTGTCCCCAGATGGCAAGTACACAAAAGGGTAGCTGGCGGCAGCCAGCGCAGGGGAAGCGTAGCGTCCCCTGTTTGATTTGAAGCAGACCATGACTGCGGAAAATCACAGCCCTCCGGCGAGGAGCCTTCGGAGAACGCAATGCACCAACCTCTGGGTGGTGTATAATTGCGCCCTTAGTAAACTAAGGGGTTTCCGGCTTCTCCCGTTCCAGCAGTTTTTTCAATAGTTCCTGCGTGTCCTGCCTGTGAAAAATGAGTTTCAACAACAGCATGACATCATCATCTGTCAGGCGTTCCGGCTCTTGCAGAAAACTTTCCAGCATACCGCCACGAGTACAGAGCCGGTGCGTCCGTTCCTTTCGGGTAAGCTGCTTTAACTGGTGCTGCAATGCCTTTTCATCATTGATGGCTTTCCGCAGTTTCTTTTCGCTTTTCTCCAACTCCCGATTGAGTTTTTCCAGCTTTGAGGTATCAGGCAAGGGCAGCGTCCTCCTTTCCCGGTATCAGCACATAAATCCTGTTTGGTTCTCCAACGCCCTGACGCACCCGCATGATAAGTCCGGCGTTTTCCAGTTCATTCAAAGAACGCTTGACCGTCATAGAGCTGCGGGACAGGACTGCGGCAATGGCTGTGACAGGGAAGCAGACAAACAGGATTCCGTTCTCGTCCTCCTGCCCATTGGAGAGCATAGCGTCCAACATCCGGCAGTACATGACCTTTGCGGTGCTGCTGATTGGAAACCCTGTCAACGCTCTTGGAAAAGCCATACAGGGCGGCAATGGTGTGTCTATCGTCATAAATTCAAAATTCATTCGGTGTGTTCCTCCTTCTTCTTTGCTCGTTTGGATAAATAACGGGGGCAGTCAATCACAACCGCCCGGAAGCTCTGCTTGCACCCATGCTGGCATTTCCGGCATAATTCGTTGTAAGTGACACGCCCCCGGTCATTGAGGTAAAAGGAAAGCTCATGCTTCCTCTTTTTGCTCATTCTCGGCATATTGTATTTCCTCCCGTTTTAGTGTATGGTTTCGGGGCGATTTTCGGCAAAATTACGGTCATAGAGCCGATTAAAATCTCCCGAAGTATCAGCGATAGGGTAGACTATCCCCCTATCAGATTGTCGTGTTTCGGTATCATTTCGGTGTCAGTTCGCCAGTTCTCCCCGGTGTCGTTCCTCCCCTGAATCTCACAGCGGCGTATCGCTCCCTTTGGTACGCTCGTTTCGGTCAGGGTTCCTCCACATCCCTGCCAAAAGTCATGGCGCTACATCGCCGGGGAAGCATATCCCACACAGGCTGGTCATTCGATTGGAATAATCCATCGATGAACTACCTGTATCATAGAACATTTTTGTGCCCTGTGCCGTATGTCCACAAAGTAGGAATTAGGGGTAAAAATCAGAAATTTCCACGATTGCGGAAAGTGTGATATAATCCAGATAAGCGGCAGCAATGAAACCATTGGAAAGGAGCGTGCGCCCATGAAAGGAGCAACAAGCATACAGGAACGCCTTTGGGAACTCCGCAAGGACAAAGGCTTAAATCTGGAAGAACTATCAAAGCTGACAGGCATTTCCAAATCAGCTCTTGGAAGTTATGAAAAAGAGGATTTTAAGGAAATCAATCATGGCAACCTTATCACGCTGGCAGACTTCTATGGGGTCTCTGTTGATTATCTACTGTGCCGGATAGAGAACAGGGAGCAGATCAACACACCATTGACGGAGTTGCATTTGAATGATGAGATGGTGGCACTGCTGAAAAGCGGTCGGATTAACAACCGTCTGCTCTGTGAGCTTGCTACACATAAAGATTTTATCAAGTTTCTTGCAGACATTGAGATTTATGTGGACGGGATTGCTACCATGCAGATTCAAAACCTCAATGCACTTGTCGATACCGTCCGGCATGAAATCATTGAACGGTATCGCCCAGGCGAAGATGACCCGCATTTGAAAGTGCTGCAAGCCGCCCATATCAGTGATGATGAGTATTTCAGTCACATGGTTCTGGATGACCTCAACCTGATTATCCGGGATATTCGGGAAGCCCACAAAAAGGACAGTGAGAGTGCGCCCCAGACCACCGTTGCCGATGAATTGAAAGAAAATCTCGAAGCAGTCGAAAATTTCAAGGGCAGCCGGGATGAAAAGCTGGTTGTCCTTTACTGCAAGCAGCTCGGTATCAACTATAAAAATCTGTCAGACGAAGAATTTCGCTGGCTGATTCGGATTCTCAAAAAATCAAAGAAAATGGGAACGCCTATCAGCCAGAGGAAAAAACGGTAAAAAAAACCGCTGTTGCATGGTTGGGGTGCCTTCCATGTAGCAGCGGTTCTTGCTGTGGTTATTATTTCATTCGTTTTCTTAATATCCGGCGATAATTTGTTTCTCCCTTTGGTGCGTCCTGTATAATTTCCAACACACCATCTTCAAGCATTTTATCAATGCGATTAGAAATCCATACATCACTAATTCCAAGTTGATATTTTCCTAAAACATTACCTATAACAATAGCCATTTTGAATTGCTCTGGCTGTTCCGCAATTTCACGAAGAATGAAACTATCATATATATCTTCTGAAACACTTTGCAATTTACCATTTAGCATTGCACGCAAAGGTGCATTTTCATTTTGAAGTTGATTCCATTTCATAGCACAAGCTGAAAGAAATACAGGCTTAGCTTTTTCTTGTAGAGTTATATATTTTCCCCATTCGCCAGGAGAAACCTCACCCCATGCTATTTTGGATGTCATAGTATTTTCTTTTCCATATTCCCAGGCAGGTAACTTAACCAAATAAATTGTTGTCTGACAGTTTAATGGTCGAAGTTGTTTCATAAGCCAGTACATACCGCAAAGTTCATCCGGATTATAGCTATACCAAATACGAACTTCTTCCCCAGCTACATATCGTTCAATAACCGAAGACAATGTAGTTTTAATTTTCTGTATTTTTTCTTCAACCTGATAGTCTAAATCCTCTACAAACCAGACAGACAGCATTTTCTTGAGAACATTTTTCCGCTGTTCGCCAATTCCATTATCAGAAATATCTCCCACACTAAGAGCCATATCAAAACAATAAACATCACTGCTCTTGCCTCCCAATGGAATAGCATTCTCCCAAGCAATATGTTCTTGTTCCTGTGCTTGAATTTGTGCTTCTTTCATTTCATCTGAAGATGGAACACTCCCATCTTCGTGCCTCATAAAGACCGAAACTGCACTTCCTCTATACTTTCCCTTACCGTAAGTTTGGGCAATTTTCAAACTTCCACAGGCACTTTCACCAAATACAATTTCAATCATCTTATATACCTCCGATTTAATTACTCCCGTATGAATAAATTATATCATGCAAAACAATTTCTTCTGCCCGGTTGTGAATGTTATTACAACGCTGCACCCATTCCATTTGTTGAGTTCGCTTCAATTCCTCTGTCACGCCCTCGGTGGCTTTCATCTGCTCCATGATAGTGTCTAACCGTTCCTGTGCCTGTTCGTTCAGGTCTGCAAGATATGTCCACAATTCTCCGGTCAGTATCAATGTATTCAATCTGGCTGGGTGGACTTCCCTTAAATATTCCCGGTGCATCCGTCCGTACTTTCCGATAGGGCGGTGTTCCTCCGGCAGTTTCAAGTCCGGGATGTAGTAATCTCCGACAAGGATATAATCAATTCCGTTTTCCGTTATTCTTGGTTTCAATTCTCTCATGTTCCTTACCTCCTGTGGAAGCAGGCTCGTCTGGTACTAACTCAATCACATCGGTAATCTCACAATTCAGCGTTTCGCAGATACGGGCTAATGTATCCATGCTGATGTGCTTTCCCTCTTTGCTCATGTTGGCAATCATATTTGTTGTCATACCAGCAGCAAGCCTTAAATCCTCTTTCCTCATATCACGCTCTAACAGTGTGTGCCAGAGTGGTTTATAGCTGATGTGCATATTGTTTTCCTGCCTTTCTATCCATACCACCGGGGCGGCTGCCCCGGCAGGAACTTTTCTCTTATTATAGCACCAATCTTGTGAAATCACAATTTATTCTTGTATCCTGCCGCTGATACCGTCTGGATTGGTTTTCCTTTCTTTTTTGTTCCCTTTAATTAGCCATGAACTGCTTAATGCCTTGTGATTTTGCACCCGGATTGTCGTTTCCATATCCCTCCAAGAGATTGATAACGCCCCAAATGCCTAAGCCTGCGCCCAGTGCGATAACAAGGGTCTGTAATATGTCGATAGCAGAGTTAAAAAATTCCATAAAGCTCCTTTCTGCCGCAAATGCGGCTTGCCCTATAAAAGGGCATAAAAAACGGCGGTCAGTTTTCAAACTGCCGCGGTCATAAGTCCCCGCGCTGCCTAAAGTTCTGCCGCGCGGCGGTATTCAGTTGTCAGTGTGGGCGATAGGAATTTTTGTAGGGGCGCGTATCATGCAAGTTGTCTTTTTCTTTGTTACTGCGTCAATTCCTCCTTTCTTTTCAGCCGGGAACACACATTTTTCGTCATTCCAAAAGATAGCTCCTACGCTGCATATACTCGGTAACGTAAAGGGTCTGTTCCCCTCCGCGTTCCTGCAAATACTCCCGCAGAGCGTTTTCTGCATTTTCTATCATCTTTGTAAAATAATGTTCACGACGTATATCATCAGTTTTTGTTTTCTGTCTGCTCATAGTATAACCTCCCGTAAAATCAAAGTTCCCGCCGCACCCGTTTCTGCTCATACAGGGCTTCACACCGTTTCACAAACTGCTGGATAGCTGCCTGCCGTTGCTGTTCCCGTCGCTCGGCAATGAAAACAAGCCCGTTTATGGCTTCTGTGATTTTCTTATCTTTTTTCTTCTGCATACGTCTATTCATGGTCGGTGTCCTCCTGCAAATCTGCTTCGCTGATTTCGTAATAGTCAAAGGGTTCGTCCGGCTTTACAAGGGCGGGTCTGCGCCTTAAATGCTTTTCCATATCAAAGGTATTTTTCTTGTCATAGTCGGAAAGATATTTATAGTTGGGGTGCTTTGTAATGTCATACTTATCAGAGAAGAACGGGCGTACCCCTCGTAGTTGTAAGATACATTTCCCGCCGTCCATGACTGCAATTTCATCTTCGGTCATAAGCTGCTTGCCTAACTTCTGATAGTTCAGCCCATGTGATACCTCACGCCCCCGGTTCTCGGAAGTGTTGAAGCTGTCAATGGTTTCTTTCCCCAAGATTTCCGACATTTCTTTGAGGGTGGTTTTCTCCTTGCCGCCCAAGAAAAGGGTGGTGTCGCAGTTGCCGGCTATGGTATCGGCGTTATCTTTGTATATCGCCTTTAGCTGCGACTGGCTTTGCAGAATGATTGAAGCAGAGATTTCCCGGCTTCGGATAGTGGCTATGAGCTTTTCAAACTTCGGTATCTGCCCGATATTTGCAAACTCGTCTAACAGACAGCGTACATGGACGGGCAGCCTGCCGCCGTATTCATCATCTGCCTTGTCGCAAAGAAGATTGAAAAGCTGCGTGTAAAGAATACTCACAACAAAGTTAAAAGTGTCGTCGGTGTCGCTGATAATGACAAACAGGGCGGTCTTACGGTCGCCTATGGTATCAAGTTCCATTTCGTCGGTTTCCATAAGGTCGCGCAGCTCTTTAATGTCAAAAGGGGCAAGCCGCGCCCCGCAGGAAATGAGGATAGAGCTTCTTGTCTTTCCCGCAGATAACAGGAATTTCTTATACTGCCGGACAGCAAAGTGTTCCGGGTCTTTTTCCTCCAACCGTTCAAACATAAGGTCAACGGGGGACTGAAATTCCGGGTCGTCCTCGCGGGCTTCACTGGCATTTATCATTTCAAGCAGCGTCGTAAAATTCTTTTCTTCCTCCGGGGCTTCGTACCAAATGTAGCCGATAAGGGCGCAGTAAAAGAGCCGTTCCGATTTTATCCAAAAATCTTCCCCTGCTTTTTCCCCGTCCCCTTTGGTGTTGGCAATCAAAGTATTTACCAGTTTCAAAATGTCTTTTTCGCTGCGGAGATAGGCAAAGGGATTGTATTTCATGCTTTTTTTGAAGTTTATCGTGTTCAGCACCTTTATCCGATACCCGCCCCGCTGTAAGAGCTTCCCGCACTCGACTAAAACCGTTCCTTTCGGGTCGGTTACAACGTAGCTTGAGTGCATTTGCATAAGGTTGGGCTTTACGAAAAATCTCGTCTTGCCGCTGCCGCTTCCCCCGATAACAAGGATATTTTTATTCCTTGCATACTTTGGCTGCTTTGGGCGGCTGTTCATGGTAAGCCGTTCCGTCTGTGTGAGCAGCACGTTATTTTGAAATACCGGGTCGGTGTAGGGCTTTATATCTTCGGCGTTGCCCCAACGGGCAGAGCCGTATTCGATACCTTTCCGGTATTTCTTCGCATTCTTGCCTTTTACATAGACAATCAGCCGGATAAGGACAGCCCCTACAATACCGATAAGCAAATCCATAGGTGCAAGGCTCGGAAGCGGGTTTGCAAAGGCAGCGGAAAAGCCGTCTGCAAGGGAAAGCACCTTGCCGGACAGGTCAGCCCCCGGAGAGAGCCGCACCGCCTGTCCGATTTTGTCAAAGAGATAGACAAAGAGCAGATAGGGGGCATTTAGGATAAGCAGCTTTTTAAGTTCCGGCTTCATAGCGATACCTCCCTGTCCTTTTTCTTCACTTTTTCCCTCTGTGCGTTCAGAGCCGCCGCCTTTTCTTTGAGGGAAACAATCAGCTTGCGGATAGAGGGCTTTTGTTCCTGCGTCAGCTTCTTTGCGGAAAACTCCTTGAAAGCTGCGGTCAGTGCGTCCGCGTCCCGTCCCTTAAAAAACACAAGATAGCGGGGCGGGGTTTCGGTGCTGTCTTTCTTTAAGGCAAAGTCAATCCCGTATTTTTTCGCCGTACTCTCAAAGGCTTTGATATTGTCCTTTGTGATTTCAATGTTGGAAACGCCCGCGTTCTGCTTCATAAGCTGCTTTAGGGTCTGCTTGCCATGCGGGATTTTCTGTTTGTCATGCTGCTTTTTCATCTGTGCAAGCAGGGCTTTCATAGCCTTTTGGAGCTGCTGCGCGGTCAGCTTTCCGGTCTTGATGTAAAGGGCTATGGTCTTTTCGTTGGTTTCCTCCTGCAATGGGTGTCCTCCTTTCGTGTTCTATGGTGGTATGCCCGCCGCCGGGAAACGGGACGGGCATGAAAAAAGAGCATCCGCTTTCACGCCGCCCTGTTAAATCCGTACCCGCAGCCCGGAAAGGTCTGCCGCCCGAATACCCACAAGATACCAGTTGTCCCCGTACTCCATACGGGTCGGCTTCCATTTGCCCCGCACAAAGACCTCCATGCAGTCGCCGCAATGCAATCCCCCGTAATAGTCGTTTACGTCAAAGCGAATGTCGTAGCGGTCAGCGGTTTCATCAAAAATCAAAGCTCCTGTTTTCTGTGTCATCATAAAATCCTCCTTTGGGTTGGTTTACAGGCTTTCGCCCTCGTTGCAGGTGTAATCGGGTATGCCCTTGCTTCTTGCCGACTGGATAGTGCGCCCGCCGTACATATCGTGAGATACAAGGGACGTGTAATAGCTGCCAATCGTAGACGGAGCATTGAAAAGGGCAGCTTTCATGTACTGCTTGATGTTGCGGATTTTGGTGGTGTTTTCCTGCATACAGTCCAGTACAAAGCGGATATGTTCGCTGTTCAGTTTCATAAATTTTGCTTTTACAAGCTCTGCCGGGTGGTCGTCCCCGGCGATACGGATTGTTCTTCGTTTGGTGCAGACGGTTTCAAGAATAAGGGCAAGGATTTCCTCTATCCTGTCCCGGTCAAGGTATCTGTCCTGTATCAGATAGTCGTACTCGATATTGTCCTTGATGATTTCCTCATACACGCTGTATGCGTCTGTCGCTTCCTTTCGCTTCCGTTCCGGCAGCTGTGCCGCGTCCTCTAAGGGAGAGGGATTTAGGGAATGGAAAGGAATGGAATGGGTACTTGATATATCTGTATTTAATTTTTCTTTTTTTGGTAAGTTAGTTTTTTGTATCTCTTTATTTAATTGCGTTGGATTTTCCGACGTCGGGTTATCCGGTGTCGGATTTTCCAATATCGGCTTATCCGCTGTTGGATTTTCCAATACCGGACAATCCAATGCCGGGGGCTGTGGCTGTTCGTAAATGGTGTACTCAATAGCGGTCATTTTGCCTTTCTCGTCGCGTCCCTGCCGCCTTGTGATATATCCGGCTTTTTCAAGCTCCCATACAGCGGTGCGGATAGCGTCGATACTTTCCCGGTTGATAAGGGACAGCCCTGCAAGGGTGTAGTCCCAATCTTCGGGAAGTGAGAGCATTTGCGACAACAAGCCCTTTGCCTTTAGGGAAAGTTCCTTGTTGCGTAAATGGTGGTTGCTCATAACCGTATAACCTTTGTTCTTTTCCACGCGGAAAACTGCCATAGCTTCATCACTCCTTTGGTTGGATTTGTTACGCAGTAGAAACGCGGTTTTGAGGGAAAAGGTATCAACCCTTGCCTTTCTCATTTCCGCGCTCTAAGAGCCGCATAAATCAAGGCTTTATTTGCCCTTACTGCGTAACATGAGGGCATAAAAAAAGCAGCGTTCCTGTTCTCCTGTGTGGGAGTGAGAAACGCCGCCTTATAGGTGGTGCTTATTTTATTTTTTCTTTTCGACGTGCCGCGTAAGGTGGTGTAGTGGTTTATCCGGCAGCTTCGCAGGTGCTTTTGCATATCAAGGCTCAATTCGTTAAAAGTAGTAAATGAGTAGTAAAATCAATCTGCAAACCTGCGAATATGCCCGTAAATCAAGCATTTTTCAAGACAATCAACTAATTTATAATAAAATTATTTCTTAATTCTGCAAAGTTCTGCCGGGGCAGTTTGTCCATAATATCTGAAAATTTTCCGTAATACTCAAATTCACCGCTTTCTGCAATCACAATATTCTTGCGTTTTTCCGATGTAAAGCAGATAATATCCCTGCAATCCAGCGAAATCATTTCTCCATAAGTCTGGAATGAAAATATTTGATTTTGTTCCGAAAAATAGTCTGCCAGCTGATTTAAAACATTTTCTACCGCCTGTGCATTCTTCTTTTCATTTAGGTACTGGTATGCGTGTACATGAAATGCCTCCGGCATAAATTCTTCATGACTTGTTATAAATACAATCGGTATCTTGGAATTTCTTGTCCTGATTTTTCCTGCCAGCTTTAATCCGTTGCCGTCCTGTAATTCAATATCTAAAAAATAGACATCCGGGGAAAATTTCTTTTCATTTAAAAGACTTTGAACACTCTGATAAAAGTTTGCTTCAATCTTTTCTTTATGCTTTTCATTGTATTCCATAAAACACTGTTTGAAAAAGGTAAGCTGTCCCTCATCGTCATCACATACTGAAATCTTAATCATCTTAACCTCATCACATTACATTTTGCTATTATTTTATCATTAAATTCTTCTAAACAAAAGCATTTTCGCCAAAATCCCCCATAATCCCTATTTCTTTCCAACTTTTTGCAAAGATGCGTTCAGAAATTCGCGCTGTGATGAAATACACTTTTTATTTCTTATTCGTTATACCATGTTTTATATAAATCCATACGTCTATTTTCCATCTCTGGATTTTCTTTCCGGCATTTTTGTGTATACTCTTTATCAATTTCTCCGACAAAATATCCCTCTTTATCTGACATTCCTGCAACAATCAGCCCCTTTGCATCTACTATTCTGCTTCTGCCAAACAATGAACGCTCATTGGGCAGTGTTCCATACTGATTCACCGCTACTACCGGCGTAACATTACAGATTGCTGATGCCTTTACAATAATATCCCACTGGTCGGCATTGGGGCTGTAAAAAGCCGCCGGAACACACAGTATTTCAGCACCATTCGCCCTTAAAGTACGTGCGATTTCCGGAAATCTCGTATCATAACAAATCCATACACCTACTTTACCAATATCCAGCTGAAACAGTCCTAATTGGCTGCCGGATAAGAAAGTGTCGGATTCTTTGACCCCAAATGCATCAAAAAGGTGTATTTTATCGTAGAAACCAACCCTTTCTCCATTCCGGTTCATCACTAAACAGCGGTTATGCACTTTTTCATGGATATTTTCATTTTCCGCCCTTTTTTTCGCCGGTCTGACTGCATAACTACCACCAATAATATTTGTATGATACTTTTTCGCACATTGGCTCAGCCATTCTTCAAACATACCATGCTCATATTCCCCATATGTTTCGTTTTCATATTCATAGCAGTCCATCTGGTAAAACTGTTCCGGTAAGACGAATAAGTCAATATCCGGATAGTTTTGAATCGCCTGTTCTATATATTTCTCAGCTTTTTCTAACATTCCCTGTTTAGATGTATTACAAAAAATTTGAATTCCGGCAGCTTTAATAACATTATTCTTCATTTTACTCCTCATTTCTTTTTGCAATCTATATTATTTGTTTTATTATATTCACAATATAAAATGTTTCATGTGAAACATATGAACACATGTTCTTTATTTTCCAATCGTTTTAATTTTACTATTAATTTCATTTAGTATTTTAATAATTATATCTATAATTATATAATATATCATTTTTTTCTTATATTTCAATATAATCCTTAATTATAAGCAGTTTTATCACTATTTATCTTATCAACGTTAAAATACTGTAATAATTTGTTATATATTTCTTTTTTTATTCCATTGTATATATATGAACTGAGTTCAATTTTTTTAGTATTTTTTCTTTTGAACTGAGTTCCAGATTTTCTTTACTTTGTCCTATTTATATATTAAAACATAGCGTTTCCTACTATGGTATCTATTTATTATACATCATTATATACTATGCCGCGACACATCATATTTTCACTTCACTTCGTCCCTTGTTAAATAATCTGCCAATACAATCTCTGTGTAAAGATCAGTACATAGTTGTGATTTTTTACATTAATTTCTAAATATTCTGAACTCAGTTCACTTTTTATTTTATAATTTTATAGATTGAACTGAATTCATTTTGTATTTTATATATTAATACTCAAATGACTGAACTGAGTTCAGTTTTTATTATACATATTTATACTTAAAAGACTGAACTGAGTTCAGTTTTTATTTATCTTATTTACACGTCAAAAGAATTAAACTTGATTCGTTTTATATTTCACTGATTTACATTTTAAAATTGAACTGAGTTCATTTTATTCGTATCTTACTCATTTATATTTTAAAAATTGAACTGAGTTCACTCTACACTACACATTTTTTATAAAAATTTATAAAATATACTTTATTTTATATTACACACTAATATATTAATATCCTGCATTTTCATGTAAATAAATATCCGTTGATACCCAAATTTTGATTATAGCAATCAAAATATCTCATACTTTTGCCTTAGAGAGCATATAATGATAATAAACAGCATGTTTCTATCTCATTTTTATCTATTTTTAGGTAAATAATCTTGATTTTATAGGTGAGTCATGTATAATAAGAAAAGTAAAGATAATTTGAACTCAGTTCACTCTTTTACAAGTAACACGATACCCTTTTTGAACTCAGTTCACACAAACAGATATAATAAAAATACAAAAAAAGAAAGGCAAACTATGTCAGAAGTAATCAGTTTTATTAATGAAAAGGGAGGTGTCGGCAAATCAACCTCCGCCATTACAATTGCGCAGATTCTTGCAATTTCAGGATATAACGTTCTGTTGATTGATTTAGACCCACAGATGAACACAACTAAAATGTTCGGACAAACCGACGAAGTTCTTGATATTAATTATGAACATTTGTTTTGCACTAAACAGCTGCGTAAATCATCCGTGCTTGAATTTATCAGTTCAACAGACTATAAAAATATTTCCATATTATCAGCATCCAGAGAACTGTCAACGCTCGTATACACCATTTATGACCGGAGCAAAGAAGCAGGGGGCACCAATATAGAATTGTATTTACGTCATAATCTTAGTCTTATAAAAGATGATTTTGACTATATC
The DNA here is from genome assembly GCF_040095895.1 of Lachnospira intestinalis. Classification (NCBI taxonomy): domain Bacteria; kingdom Bacillati; phylum Bacillota; class Clostridia; order Lachnospirales; family Lachnospiraceae; genus Lachnospira; species Lachnospira intestinalis. Next base: position 248,384 of record NZ_JBBMFS010000004.1, on the reverse strand, counting down.
ATAATTGATAATTCACCATTTAAGTCATATCTTACAACCTGCGCCATCTGTGCAAGTGATAAAATCGTTACTCCGATTTGTGTTGATAACTTCTCGTATGACGGTCTGATGTCACTGTTTGATACAATTGAAGATTTGAACAGTAAGTATTCCTTAGCTATTGAATTTGCAGGAATCTTTATGACAAGAGTTGCCGGACGTACAACATTATACAAACAAATGTTTGAAAGTTATGAAAATATGTTTGGTGAAAAATTCCTTCCTGTTTCAATCAGGAACTGCATTGCAGTCAGCGAATCCAATACAACATTTGAACCGCTTTTAACGTACGATAAACGCTGTACAGCCGCACAGGATTATATTGAACTGGTAAATTACCTCGGTCTGATGGACAATAAGCACTATCGTGAACTCGCAAAATATCTGAAAGGAGAGAGATAAACATGGCTAAAAAATCTTTCAGTGCCGGTGTTACCAAAACCGGTGTTCTTGACAATGCCGGCGGTGCAAAAATTAAAGAAATACAGGCAAAGGCACAATATAATTTCCAATATATTGCAAAGGAAAAAATACAATCCAATCCAAAAAATGAAAAATACACGCAGGATGGAATTGAATCCCTTATGGAAAGCATTCTGATAAACGGTTTACGCCATAATCTTTCCGTTTTATACGATGCCGATCAGGATAAATACCGGTTAATCTCAGGTGAACGCCGTTACCGCGCAATCTGCATGATGAATGACAAAGACTACAACACCTTATTCCCGATGGGAATTCCATGTAAGATTGAAAAAGCCAACATTGACGATATTGACGAAGAAATTATGCTGATTTCTGCCAACCATGATGTCCGCGAAACTTCCATGGAAGTAAAACGTTGGGAGGTATCACGGTTAAAAGAACTTTATGAAGCCAAAAAACTGACTGGGGAAATCAAAAATATTAATGCAGAAATTGCCAAACAGTTAAACATTTCCGAACGTCAGGCAAGAAAATACACAACTGCTGAAAAGCTGATTCCTGAATTAAGTGATTTATTAAACAAAAATAATATTGACTTAAATCAGGCTGATAAATTCGGACGTCTGGATGAGGACGCACAATATCAGATTCTGGAACTGGTTCAAAAAAACGGCAGCATTGATAATGCGGAATATCAATCCATCAAAAAGATATCTGAAGAACGTGCCGCAGAAGCCAAAAAATATAAAACAGAACTGGAACAGGCAATGCAGCAGATTCAGGAAAAAGACTCCACATTAAAAGTACTGGAAGAAAAGATTACAAAACTTGAAACAGCACCATCTACGGGAGCCAAATCAAGGGAGGACTTAGAAGAAGAACTCCGATATATTACGGAAGCCAAAAATAAAGCCGAAAAAGAACGGGCAAAATTAGAAACAAACATTGAAAAAATTCGTCAGCAGCAAAAAGAAAAAGAAGAACGCAAGATATCTATTACAGATAACGAACTTAAAAAAATTACTTCACTTGCAAAAGCTGAGCAGGCACTTAATTTATTTGAAAATAATTTTGATACCTTAAAAGCAAATAAAGCTGTTATTAAAGGAGATGCAAATTTAAAAGTCCGTGTAGAAATCTTACGAAACCGTTTTAACGATTTTATTGACAGTCTGGATTAAAATGAATAACTATTAAGCAGGTTATACTTTAAATATTACATGGGTATAATCTGCTTAATAATATATCTATATCTAATATCCGTATGAAGTTCCCTGTGTTTTAATATATATAATAATATATAACAGATTAAAAAAACAGATATTGATAAATATAAAACAGGAGAGAGCAGTAATAGAGCTGTCTTCACGTATTTTAAAGAGTTTATTTTTTTCAAAATCAATGGTGAAATCTGCAAATATAAGACGAAAAAAGAATAGAAAAAGTCTAATCTTTTCACATAAAAGGTGAATTCTTGTGTATAACAAGAGAAAAATTTCACATAAAAGGTGAAAACTTTCCGAATGTGGATAAACAAAACAATATAAAAAATGTAGAATATGAAGAATACATATAATAAAAGGGATATTTCATTCAGAAAAGAAAAATTGTAAAAGAGAAAAAGTATATTATCAGAAAATTATCGGAAAAATGAGTACAACAAAAAGGCTGTTTATATATTTAAGCAGCCTGATAAGATGTTTTTAATTGAGCCATAATTGCAGTGCGGACAAGACCACCGAGGTTTTTTATTTCATGATCTTTTAAAATATAAGTTTTATAAATAGAGGAAAGAGCATATATTACAGTATCAAAGGAATATTGTAATGACAGCATTGCTAAATCCTCAACTTCATAATCTTTAAAATGAATGAGGCGGTAATAATCAACAGTCTGCCGGTCATTAAAGTATTCTGCGTAACGGGCAGGTATTGAATTATTTACATTAACAGAAGTTACAGTTTTATTAAAATCCATTACAAACTGATGGAGCTGATGAATGTAATATTGATAGCAGCTTTCTTTTTGCTTTTTCGCATTATATTCATCTTTAATTTCAAAACGGATACCGTTCGTATTGAGCGTGATTGTAAAAATATCATTCGAGGTCTGTACAGCCTTACGGATGATATTCGGTTTACAGTACTCCGGCAGAAAGCGTTTCAAATCCTTATACGTATTGGAAATGGCAGTAAAAGGGCCGCCCTTTGCATTCAGATTATCAATGGATATTAACTGGCGCAGATAAATCCGTAATGTAACCAGTGTATCAATCTCAAGAATCTGTGATAATAGTTTTTTAGACAGCACAATAAAGCCACGGCCTCCCTGGCGGGCAGGAAGATAGTAGCTGGTGTAGTCATTTAAACAAAGTGTTATAATATAGGAATCCGTTCTGGCATATGTAACATAGGCATAACGGTTTAAAATTTCCAGATTATTCTTAACCGTTTTGATATCACAATGCAGATGTTCTGCCAATTCCCGGATATCAATATTTTTGATGATGCCAAAACGATCCGGATGATAAAAATGCAGTAAAAGCAGAAGCTTAATAGCATTGGTTTTTAAGCGCGGTTTATATCCGAAACGGTTGGTTTCATTATGATAAATCTTTTTATACTCGGTCTTCTGGGTGAAAATTTTATGTGGACAATTCCTGCAGGTTTCACAAGCAGATAAATATGCTTCGGAATCCGGCGCAAAAGCCTGAATAAAAGCCTTGTATTTACAATCTGTGCAGGCCGCATTATTATAGTCGATAACAGATGTCTCTGATTCTTTGACTTCAATATAATTTTTTTGCAGACCAATAGACTGAATCAGAACTGCTTTACCGATATTTGCAAAGTTATCCAAAATTTTCACCACCTTTCCACATGATATTTAACAGGAAAACCCAGATAAAATCAAATGAAGTGTTTTACTAGTTTTTTATCCACATTTTACATGAAATCAAATTTTTTTTGATTTTTTTGTCTACATTTTTTGAAAAAGTAAGTTAGATTACTCTAAATTTGTCTACATAATTTCTTGAGATTTTTTTTGTAGAAGAGAAATTTAAAATTTTTGAGATTTTACTCTAAATTTATCTACATTCCCAATTTTGTAATAAATTTTTTATGTGCAAAATGCACAAAAGGCTTGTTTAAGCCAAAAATGTAGACAACCAAAGTAAAAACACCCCAATAAAAATGTAGAAAAACAATATCAATAAGTTATTTTTTATTCTATTAATGCTAAAAAAAGGGGATTTTCTGTGGGCTTGTATTATGATTTACTCTAAAAATGACTACATTTTTAAATTTTACTCTAAAAATCACTACATTTTGAAAATGCCGGAAAAAATTCTTTTTGAGTTTTACTCTAAAATTATCTACATTTTTGATGACGATTGAAAAAATAATGGAAATAAGCGAAGTAAAGGAATAGTAAATACTCAGTTTTTGTGAGGGTTTATGCATATTAAAAGGTGTTATTTAATGAAAAAAACGACAAAAATAATAAAAATGCGTAAAACAGCATGAAAAATATAAAAGCATTTCCGGAATATAAAAAGAAGCAGCCTCACGGTAGGAGGCTGCTAAAATAAAAAATGTAGACATTATAATTCACGATTGGATTGAATGAGCTTTGTCCGGTCAAAATTCAAGTCTTCAATTTCGGCGTCGGAGAGTGGCAGAAACTGAATAATGAAGATACCGTTTCTTAATTCAAAGTGTTTGATAGCAATCTGATTTTCTACAAATTCCTGAAGACTTTCCTGAATCAGCTGCATATTTTTCTTTTTGTTTTTTAATTTAAAACGGACAATTTTTTGGAAATAAGTATAGCTGTATTCATTCATTTTTGTTTCCTGGTTTGCAATCTGTTCGCGTTTCATGGCATAGCAGATAATCCGGGACAGGTTATTTGTTAAAATATCATAAGAAGCGGAAGTAATGGAAATCAGTTTTTTCTGAATAATGGCATTACTTAAAATTTCACCGAACTGGGCAATTGCATAAGGACGTTCGGCATCTTCCTTGATTGTAATATTATCAAATAAGTTGAAATACATTTTACTGCCTTCTTCTTCATAAGAGAAGTTGTACTCAACCAGTTTGCGGCAGGAATTGGAAATTTTATTCAGTACATTTTTTCCGACATGATAATCAACTACTTCCTTGCCAAGTGTATTCAAATCGACAACCACGGATTTCTCTTTTGAAAATTCCTGCATATTAATATTGGAAATAAAGGCATTTACCAGTTTTAAATCGTTACTGTCCATTGATTTTGGCGGAGTGAGTTTTCCGTTATTTACAGTTACTTCAAGTAATTCCTCACCGTTGTCATCCGTGATAATTTCTTTTAAGAGATTATTGGATGCAGTTTCCATCATCAGGGTAAATGAGGAAGGACTAAAAAGCGGTTTTTCCAATAGCTCCTCCGGAAACATTCTGAGGTAAGAATCAATATTTCCGGCTAAATCGGTTTCGATATATTTCCATGCATTAATCATTAAATCATTTTTTAATGAGTTGTAGATAGAATTGTTCGTAAAAGAAGCAATTCCAGGAAACGAAATCAGCAGGCTGTTGGCATCATTTTTCCAGACAGTCGCACGTTCTTTGTATTCTTCAATAATTTCATCCAGTTCTTTGTCCCCGAAAATATTAACATACTGGTCAATTGGGAGAGAGCGTGCCATATTGATGACGGAAGCGACCGGGTGCTTCGGATCGTCAAGTGTCATGGTTTCAATGTCCGTAATATAGGATTTGTACCAGCGGGCTCTTTTTTGCAAACGCGATTTTTTAATTTTGTTGATAACAGGAATTAAATCTTCACGACTGGTTTTACCTTCCAGATAGTTCATTAAGGTTTCATCTATTAATTCCGTCATGCTGTTACATGGAAATTTTAATAAATTTCTTTTCTTTTCAAAAAATTCGATGATAGTAGGATCGATATGTTTTTCCAATTCTTCGATAAAACGTCTTGAGTATTGTTCCATAAAAATAAAATCTCCATTCTGTTGAAGTTCAATATGTGTCCATAATTAATAAACATTATAAATAAAATGAGGAAAAAATGCAAATGGGAGAGTGCCGTTTTGGAAGCCTTTCTTAATTATAGGTATGTGGATTTTATGATATGTGGAGAGGGGAGTTGTTTTGTAAACATATAGACATATGTGGTCAATTATAGTAAAATGATTTATGTTGCAAAATAAATAAAGAAAGGACGTTTTGAAAATGGCTGAAACCACCCCTGCAAATATAGCAGATGAATTAAGTGATGAATTCAATAGTTCCATCTGGACTTTTTATCAGACGAGACTCGGTTACTCCGGAAAGTGCCACGATGCTTCTGACACCGTTTGATGCCGTGCGGCGATGGCTGGACGGGTGTTCTTTTGTCCTTACTGACTTCTCAACCTATAAGGATACGTTTACGAACCCCGACTTTTTACAGATTGTCTTTAATATCCTGTTACTACTGCCGTTTGGCGTATATCTGCGGTATTACTTTAACCGCAGATGGTATCAGGTTTTACTGCTTTCTTTTTTATACAGCCTGTTTTTTGAATGTACACAGTTAAGCGGTCTTTACGGCATTTATCCCTATCCGTACCGCTTCTTTGAAGTAGACGACTTAATCTGCAATACCTTAGGCGGCATGATTGGCTTCTGGATAACACCCGCACTTTTGTTTTTCCTGCCAAGCCGCAAAAGGCTTGACGAAACGGCGTACAGACGCGGCAGTGAGGTTTCGTCCTTCCGCCGCCTGTTTGGTCTGCTTGCCGATTACACAATCATTTTAGGCGTATATTTTTGTGTGTGGAAATTTACTGATGTTTTACAGTCTTTTTCCCATTCCATACAGCTGTTTTTAATTCCGCTTTTTGCGTTCTGCTACTTTACGGTCTGTGCCATTTTATTTCACGGAACAACCTTTGGTAAATTTTTAGTCAGTATCCGTCTTGAACGCACCGGAAAGAAAAACACGAAAAAGCACGCTGCGGCACATGTACCGGTTTTACTGCTGTTACTGCGGGAAGGAATTTTACATCTTCTGCTGATTCCGTCCCCGTACTACATTTTGCTGATGTATTCCGCACTGTCCGCCGGACCTTCCAAAAGAACAGAAATGCTTTTAGTGTGTGGTGCTTCATCGCTGATTGCATTCGTCATCTTTTTTATTTTTAATTTTTGTTACTGCTTTATCGGCAAAAACCGGGATTTATTTTACGACAGACTGTGCCGGATTCACGTTACCAGCTCCACGTCCGGTACAACACAAACGTCCCAAAGCAGCTTATAAAAAACTAACTGCCCCGGGACGAAAAATCATCTGCAATGCAGATATCCTATTGTCCATATCGGATAAAGCAAAAACCGGAAGGGCTTTCTGCCCTCACATTTATATATACGAGAGAAGTGCCTTTCCGGTTTCTATTTTTTAATTTTTATATACGGTTTTTCCTTCTTTTATCGTTTCAAGTACCACAATGTCTTTAATACATTTTTTATCGACCTTGAGCGGATTGGCATCTAAAATCACCATATCTGCCATTTTTCCTGCTTCTAATGTGCCTTTTTGATCTTCCTCCTTATACGCATAAGCAGCATTGATTGTCACTGCCTGTAAGGCTTCATAGACATTAATGCACTGTTCCTGACCGATTGGCTGTCCTTTTCTTGTCACACGATTGACAGCGCACCACACTGAATGAAGCATATCCGGCTTTGTAACCGGTGTATCCTGATGAAAGTTATAAATCAGTCCGCGCTCTAAGGCGGATTTTACCGGGCTGATTCTTGCACCGCGCACCGCGCCTAAGTTCTTTAAATGAATATCGCCCCAGTAATACGTATGTCCTATAAATATAGAAGGAATCATTTTTAGCTGCGCCATGCGGTCAAGCTGGTCATCCCTTACGGTCTGGCAGTGTATCATGACCGGACGGTAATCGCCGTCTGCCGTACCCATTTCTTTTAGTGCCGCCTGATAACTCTGTATAAACTGTTCCGATGCCGCATCGCCGTTACAGTGTGCAAGAATCTGGTACCCACCGCGTACTGCATCCTTTGCCGCTTTTGTAACATAGGCATCGTTATGGGTCGGATAACCACAGTAGTTTTCCTCCCCTTCATACGGTTTACTAAGCCATGCAGATTTGCCCTGTGGCGAACCGTCTAAAATCACTTTAACACCGCCGATTTTAACACGGTTTTTATATTTTCCGTTGTAATCCGCATATTCTTTGACCGTCTTTTCATAATCTTCCTTTAAAATGTATGCCACAACGTCCAGTTCCAAACCGCCCGATGCTGCAAATGCCGTCAACCCCTGCATGGTCTGTGCCATTGCCGCACCTTCCTGAACGGTTGTAATACCATATTTTAAATAAAGCTGCTGGGCTTCTTTCATCTGCTCTGCCATATCAATTTTCATGCGCGGCATGGCTGCGGCAAGCACCTGCATCAGTGCAGGTGTTTCCTCTACATAGCCATCCGGTTCTCCGCTTTTATTCCTGCCGAATCTTCCGCCCTCCGGGTCTTTGGTTTCTATCGTAATTCCCGCAAGCTTTAGCAGCGCCGAATTGGCAGCTCCCATATGACCGGAGGCGTGGGAAATGTAGATTGGCACGGTTTTGGATACTTTGTCCAAAACCGTCTTATCCGGGTGTTTCTGCTCCGCAAGAAAATTATGGTCGTAACCGGTTGCAAAAATCATACCGTTTTCGTCAATCTGATTTTTTTCCAGATAGTTTTTCAATGCCGTGACAATATCCTCAAAGCTTTCCGTATCCGACAAATCACACATCTTTATGCTCTGTGCCGTCTGTACAAAGTGACTGTGTGCATCAATAAAGGCAGGCATAAGCGTATGACCCTTTAAATCCCGCTCCTGTGCCTCATTTCCGTAAAGCGCCCGCGCCTGTTTTAATGTACCGGTATACAGAATTTTTTTATCTTCCGTGACAAGTGCTTCACAGGAATCCTTTGCCCCCGTCATCGTAATAATATCACCGTCATAATAAATCGTTTTCATGCCTGCCTCCTTTATCAGCACATCAGTGTAATTTTTTACACTAATCGTCTTTACTCTGTGATGAAATCGTATAGGACTCCTCTACCGGCAGGACAAAGATTCGTCCATCGCCGGAGTTGCCGGATTCACCGGTCTGTGCCGTATCCATGATAATATCAATAATTTCATTTTTATCGTCATCATCACATACAATCATCAGCATATTTTTAGACATTTCATCATAAACCTTTTCTGGTCTTACAATCGCATATATCATCTTCATATCATTTTCCTCCAGTTCCCTGTAAACTTTAATTCCAACTGTTATGAATCATTGATTCAACTGCCGCCGTATCAGTTACATCTACCGTATCATGCAGATACCCGCGTAAGAACGGAATCTCTTCGCCACTTTCCGCACCATCTGAAATTCTGCCTTTTGCTACGGTAAAGGTCGGCTTTCTTAATACACCAAACACCTTTAACAAAATGATATAAATAAATATTGTCAGGAACATACCGCCGCACGCTATCGGAAGCGAAATCATTTTAAGCCCCGCAAATGTGATAAACAGCATGGTTGGTGTTGAAAAAATCATTGCCATATTCATCATACCCAGTTCCGCACCGGTTGATGTCTGTAACTTCGGGTCAACCATACGGAGCAGTGATACACCGCTTGGTGTTGTACCGGTGCTTGTACCGAATACACCCAGCACCCGCTCGAAATCGTGGTCACTGCCAAGACGTTCTCCAAAGAACAGGCAGATGAAAAACGTAACAATACCGCTTGCAACACTGGCAAGTAAAATCGGAACAATCCAGTTTCCGATGATGCCTACCTGAATTGCCATAAAAGCACATACAACCAAATAATCAGAAAGAAATCCTGTAATTCTGCTCTGGAATGCATTGTTAATCAGATATTCAATGTTTAACTTTCTCATCACAGCTTTTACAATATAGGCTGCAAACATGCCCCACATAAACAGCATGGCACTAAACGTTGAACCAAGCGCCGGAATGAAGTTTACCAACTTCGCAAGAACGAGTGCAAGCAGGTAGCAGACACCCATAATGGCAAAATGGGCTGCCGCTGTTTCAATATTGGCACTGTGGAAAGTCGATTTACCAAGTGGCTCTCTTTGTTCCTCCGGTACAAAATATCCCCGTTCAACAGCTTCATTAATCTTACTTTTATTTCTTGCAAGCCCTTTCTTTAATCCGTATCTTGCAAACGGTACTCCGATTAAAAATGCAGAGAGGAAACCAAAGATTGCATAAGTTAATGCTACCATTTCTGCCTTGTCAAATCCATAGGTATATTCAAAAAGTCTGCCGTAGGTAGATGCCTGTCCCGGTCCCTGACAGAATGCAAACGGAACTAAAATGCCATACATCGAATCCATATGAAATGCTTTTCCTGTAATGGATACGATTAAAATACCGACAAGCGGCTGGAGTGCATACAAAATACACCAAATGAGTGCCATACCGATTGCACCTCGTACCGGACCGCTGCTTTTCTTCTTTTTGCCGTCTTCTGTTTTTTTATTCTTTTTCTTTTTACTGCCTGTCAGTCCGATAGAAATAAAGGACATCACAAAAAATACATCTACAATATTACTAAAATCCGTTACACTTACACCGCCGACCGGATATTTTGACAGTACCAGATTCATCAGGATAAATCCTAAGATACCGCCGATAACACTGACCGGCATCAGCATATGCTGAAAGAATTTCACTTTTGCGCGGATTGCCATGCCGATACACAGCATCACGCTTGCCAGTCCAAACGCAACAACAACACTATACATAGGTGTCACCTCTTTTCTCTTGCACTGTCCTTATGCCAGTTTATGATACATTTCGCTTAACATTTCATCGGTAATTTCAACCGGATTGTTGTAAAGGTTTGGATGTCTGCTGATTCGTACCAGCTCTGAAATCTGTTCCTCTGTTAAATGCAAATCCTTTAAATCATTGCGCAGTCCCATCTTTGCCTTTAATTCATGGATGGCATCTGCCATTTCCTCTGTATCCTTAAATCCCAATTTTCTTGCAAATTCATCAATTCTTGCACCGTCTGCACCCTTTGCATTGATTCTTGCAAAGTAATCCAGTGTCATGCCGCAGGCTTCTCCGTGCGGAATGTGGTGGATATTCGTCAGCGGAAATGAGCAGGCATGGGAAGAGGTTGTCTTTGGCAGGGTAAATGCAAGTCCTGCAATTAATGAGGCTTCACACATTTTCTCTCTTGCTTCCTCGTCTGCCGGGTCTAAATATGCCTTATACAGATACTGGAATACCAGTTCTGCCGCATGAAGGGCACACGCATCACAGATTGGCTGGTGTCCCTTGCTCCAAAAGCCCTCTAATGCATGGGATAACACATCAATTCCTGTTCCTGCCGTAACCTTCGGCGGCATGGTGTATGTTAATTCCGGGTCGATAATCGCATAGCTTGGGAAAAATCCGTCCGATACAATCGGGGATTTCTTTCCATTTGCGTGATCTGTCAGTACAGATACGCACGTTACTTCACTGCCCGTTCCTGCTGTTGTCGGCACTGCAATTAACGGCAGATGTTCCTGTGGCATGGCAACACCTGTTCCATGGTATTTTCTAATAGAATCGTCCGTTAATGCAATACTTGCTGCTGCCTTTGCACAGTCCATGGAACTGCCGCCGCCAAGTGCTACAACAAAGCCGATTTCCTTTTCACGGATAATTGCCGCACAGGCATCAACCTCTGTAACATCCGGGTTTGGGGATAAATCCCCGAAGGAAGCGATAATCGCTCCTTCGCTTTCCTTTACAATGCGCTCTGCCAGACCGTTTGTAAAGAAGAATGGGTCTGCAACCAGTAAGCCGTTTTTAATTCCCATTTCCTTTGCTAAATCTTTTACTTCGGACACTCTGCCCTTGCCGAACCGGATTTTAACCGGCTGTAAATAATCCCAATTCATATTAACCTCGATTCCGCCGTATAATTTACGGCTTTTTATTAATCACAAAACTTTTCATCTGCCATTGTTAATACTTCATCCAGAATTGGAAGGTATTCTTCTAATTCTTCCTTTGTAATAATCAGCGGCGGGCATACTTCGATGAAATTCTCACGTCCGAAGGTTGCAAATCCTCTTTTCTTTAACTCTGCGAAAATCCAAGGCATTGCTGTTCCCGGAACACCATACTCCTGTAACGGTTCTCTTGTTTCCTTATTTTTAACCATTTCGAGCGCGCCGAATAATCCGATACATCTTGCTTCACCGACACACTTATGCTTTTCTACCATCTTCTGCATAAACGGTGCAACGATTTCATGCATTTCGGCTACATGCTGTTCAATGTTGTGTTCCTTGTAATAAGTCAGTGCTGCAACACCGGCGGCACAGGCAAGTGTATGTCCTGAATAAGTAAGACCACACTGTAATACATTTTCTTCAAAATAATCTGCAACCTTTTTATTTACAATAACGCCGCCGAGCTGTACATAGCCGCAGGTAACACCTTTTGCAAATGTAATCATATCCGGTACGAAATCGAAGTTCTGCCATGCAAACCACTTACCGGTTCTAAAGAAGCCTGCCATAACCTCATCGCAAATCATTAAAATACCATACTTGTCACAAAGCTTTCTGACACCTTCCATATAACCCTTTGGTGGTAAAATCACACCGTTTGCACCGACAATAGATTCCATCAGGATTGCGGCTACATTCTGCGGGCCTTCATATCTTAACTGCAAATCCAGATCTGCAAGTGCTTTCTTTGTAACGACTTCATCATCAACACCGTATGTATAACCGTCTCTGTACATCTGCGGATTCATGAATTTTACAAATCCGTTTGCACCGCCGATTTCTGCGGCAAATCTTCTCCAGTCACCGGAAGCATTGGAAGCACCGAGTGTTGCGCCATGATAGCTTCTATAGCATGAGAATACTTTTGTTCTTCCTGTTACCATACGTGCCATTTTAATTGCATTTTCATTTGATTCGGCACCGCCGTTTGTAAAGAATACTCTCTTAAAATGATCTGCTCCGGCAGCTTCAACTAACATCTTTGCAAGCTTGCTCTTTGGCTCTGAAGCATACGCCGGTGCCATAAAGCACATCTTATCTGCCTGTTCCTTAATTGCTTCAACAATTTCCGGAAGTTCATGTCCAAGATTTGAGCAGACTAAAAGGGAAGCCATATCTGCATATTTCTTTCCATCATAATCCCAGAAATAAATTCCCTTTGCCTTTTCAACCGGTAATGCATCTACACCTGATTTTGACCATGACTGCATTACATAATCCTTGTGCATCTGTGCTACTTCTTTTCCTGTTAAATTTCCCATTTGTTTGTCCTCCTGAAAAAATAATTTCTGTTATGCAGAAAAAAACAACAAGGCGCCAGATTCTCCATTTGGAGTTTCTGACGCCTTTGTCATTTCTGTTATCTAACTGATGATTTTATTTTACATTTTTTACCGCCAAATACAATAGTTTAAAGCCTAAACCTTTTTGTGCTTTAGCACAAAGTCCGGATTTACTTTATTTATTTTGAAAACTTCCTTAATTTAGCGACCAACAGCCCCAGTGCCAGTTCATTGCGGACTGAAAACTTTGTAATATCCACATTTAAAAGGGCTTCAATTTTCTTGATTTTGTAATTGACTGTGTTCCGATGCACAAACAGCTCCTCTGCCGTATCCTGTACACTACCGTTGTGCTTCATATAACAGTCCAGTACTTCCACCAGATTACTGTTATTTAACGCATCATATTCATCCAGCGGCCGGATGGTATCCTGATAATATTCTTCAAAGCAGTCTGTATTTTCTATATTAAACAGCAGGCGGTTCACACCCATGGATGCATACGTTCTTGTCGTATCTTCCTCGTTTTCCATTTTTGACAAATCCACAATTTTTCTTGCAATCTGATAGCTTTTTGACAGACGACGGAAACCCGCTGCGGTACTTCCAACACCAACAAATATAGATTCCGTGTTTTTCAATAACGGTACAATCTGTTCTTTGACAGTCTCTGCAAATTCAGCTGCTTTTTCTTCCTTCATGTCACTAAATACCATTAAAATTCTGTCATTTTCCGTAAATACAACAACATCATGTTTTTCCTGCACCATCACGCGCGCCGCTTTCTGTGTAAAACGCTCCAGACGGTCTTTTAAAATCGACACATAAAATATTTCTTCCTTTTCATTTTCAAGCCGGTCGCAGATGTCCATCATCACAACCACATAATTCCACTCAGCGAAGTAGCCTTTCTGCATGAGTGCCGATACGTATAGTTCTTCCTGCTTCGGCGTAAATATAGCATAACGGAATGCTGCCGACAACTGCATTGCGCGCTGCTGGGACTGCGTAATTGTAAAACAGATCATCCGCATCATATCTGCCATATGCACACTCCACGGCACTTCAAAAACCGGAAAATCGTGTGCATTGCCAAAATCAATAACCTCCTGCGGAATTTCAGCCACATAAGGTCCGATGTTTACTACCATTGCACTGGCATGATTTTTATAGACCCGATCAACCAGCGCAAGCAAAGACATTTTTTCACTGACACCGATTCCTGTTGTAAATGCAATTTCCCCACCGGACAAAAAATCGGCAATTTCTGTTGTATCTACCATATGCACCCATTCGACCGCATTGGTCAGACCGTTTTTTCCGGCGACCAGCTTAATATCTGCACAGCCCGCCTGCCGGATGGCTTCTTTTAAAACTACACTCATATCCTGCCCTCCTTTATTTATACAATCGCCATGACTCCTGACAGCAGTAATAAAATGTATGTCATTTTCATAAAAATTTCCTGTGGCAGCTTCTTTACCAGCTTTGTGCCAATCCATGTACCTGCAAAAACAGGAATAATTCCTGCTATTAACAAAAACCACACATGGCTGTTAAAATGTCCCGCCTGAAACTGGATTCCTGTAATGTAACAGCCAATCGTCAACCAGATTAACGCAATAGTTGCCCTGAATTCCTCCTTATCTTTTAACACCCCTGCCGCATAAATGACAAGCAATGCCCCGCCGGATACAAACATTCCGTGAATAATACCCGCGGCAAAGATGACAAACAACATAAGTACAGCCGGAAGTCTGAGCTGTTTTTTCACAAACAGCTTATCCAGCGCAATCACAATAATCATAATGCCGTAAAATGTCAGAAGCTGCTGCATCGGAAATACTTCAAATATTTTCATTCCCACAACCATACCGGCTGCCATCAGCACAAACATCTTAAAAAATTCCTTCCAGTTAATATGCCGGAATCCGGTAATTACAATCATCAGACTGGAAATCTGTGCAATTGCATTTAGCAGTGCCTTTGCTTCGTCCACACCGATTAATTTCATAGTCGGCGGCATGGAAATCAATGTCCCCGCAAAGCCTGTAATTGCCTGTAAAAGATTGGCACCAAATAAAATCAAAAGCACTAAAATTTCTTTTACGCCCATCGCTTTTCCTCCTTACAATGCAAAAAGGAGACAGCTGCTGCAATCTGCAACACGGCTGCCTCCTTTGGCATTTTTTTATATTTTTATCATCTTCTGCAGGCTTGTGTTTCTGCCCAGCAGGACGACACATCAATTAATGTGTCATAAAGAACATAATCGCAAATAACGCACCGACAACCCATGTGAACGGCTTAATTTCCTTTACTCTGCCTGTAAAAATACAGATAAATACATACGTAATCAGACCGAATGCAATACCGTAGCTGATATTATAGGCAAATGGCATCATCGCGATTGTCATAAATGACGGTACGGCTACTTCCGGCTTATGCCATTCAATATCTGCAACGCCACCCATCATCAATACGCCGACATAAATCAGTGCTGCTGATGTCGCACAAGTCGGAATCAGTACTGCAACCGGGCTTAAAAACATTGCAACGAAGAATAACACCCCTGTTGTAAATGCCGCAAGACCTGTTCTTGCACCTTCTGCAACACCGGCAGAGGATTCTACGAAGGTTGTAACCGTAGAAGTACCGCAGATAGCACCTGTTACTGTTGCAATCGCATCGGATAACATCGCCTTTTCAAAGTTCGGTACTTCGCCTTCTTCTGTGAGCATATTTCCTCTTGAACATGCACCGTAGAGTGTACCAAGTGTATCAAACATATCTACCATGCAGAATGCAAGTGCTGTTGTAATCATCAGAATCACTAAATCCGCTGTAGAATGGGTTGCAAGATAAGCGGAAAAATCAAAACCTTCCGTAAATACCTTTAAAAATGCCTGTGAACCCCAGTCACCGAATGCAGTAAACGGATTGAAGTTCATATTTGCCGCAAATCCTTTGTAAAATCCCGGAATGGTGCAGCCAAGGATATAATAAAGACCTGTTCCGCCGAGGATTCCCCATAAAACAGAACCCTTTACTTTTTTGTAAGATAATACGGCAATAATAATCAGCGCCGCAATTGTAACAAGCTTTGGCATAATTTCTGCCCAGGTTGCATTCCCGTTAAACAGGTTAAAGCTTGTCAGGTTGACACAGGTAGAGCTTGAAGGAACAATAATTCCCGCATCCTGTAATCCCAAAAATGCAATAAACAGACCGATACCGGCTGAAATTGCCATTCTGACACACTGTGGGATAGCATCAAATAACATCTTACGGACACCGGTCAGTGTCAGGATGATAAATACTACACCATCTAACAATACAAGAATCAGTGCATTTGCATAAGATAATCCGAATGTAAAGCAGACTGTGTACACAAAAAATGCATTCAGTCCCATACCGGATGCCAATCCTAAAGGAAGATTTGCGAGGAATGCAATTAAAAATGTACCGACAACGGCTGAAATTGCTGTTGCGATATAAATGGCATTATATGATACAACGCCAAGTTCTGAAAACATATTTGCATTAACCATGAGAATATACGCCATCGCCATGAAAGTTGTAATTCCGGCAAGCACTTCTGTTTTCACTGTCGAGCCATGCTCTTTGACCTTAAAAAATTTTTCCATGAGTCTTTCTCCTATTTTTTTCATTTATCCAAACACAGTCTGATTCTGTGCTGAATTCTTTGTATTCCCCAACTCCCTCAGACAGGCATTATAACACACTTTTTTCTTTATATCCACCCCATACCGCGCGAAACTGCATAAATCATATACAAAATATACGCACCAATCATGGCAATGCCCTCTTTCCGCTCTATTTTGTCACCTGTTGCGGCAAAAATATAAATAATAATACTCAGGCCGATTAAAATAACCGTGTCATACAACGACTCCGTTATCACCGGAATCGGATGAATAAAAGCTGACACACCTAAAATCAGCAGAATATTAAAGATATTGGAACCGATAATATTACCTGCCGCCATACCGTTTTGTCCTTTTTTTGCCGCAACCACAGATGTGACCAGTTCAGGAAGTGATGTTCCCATGGCTACAATCGTAAGCCCCACCAGCGTTTCTGTCATATGACAGGCAAGTGCAATGGTTTTTGCACTGTTTACAACAAGCTGTCCGCCGATAATAATCGCAGCTGCACCACCAAGAATGTACACTGCGCACTTCCACGCCGGAAGTTCCGCAATTTCTTCATCCTCCACTTTATTTCTAAGCGCCATCAGAACCGTAAAGGCAAGATACGCAATAAACAGCAGAATCAAAATCACCGCATCCAATCTGCCAATTGTTCCTGAAAGCAGTATACCATCCGCAGTAAAAACCTTCTGCCCTGTAAATACATAATCTGCAATCATGACTGCCAGTATCACGGAAACAATAATTGAAAACGGAAAATCCCGCTTCATAATGCCCCTATCCACTGTCACCGGTGTAATCACGGCGCAGATTGCAAATATCAGCACCAGGTTAAAAATATCTGACCCGATAATGTTACTGATTGCGATTTCATTAGAACCCGCTATTGCTGCCGATACACTGACTGCCAGCTCCGGCGCACTCGTCCCCATTGCTACAATTGTAAGACCGATGACCACACCCGGAACTTTCAACTTCCCCGCAACGGCCGAACTGCCTTCCACAAAAAAGTCTGCCCCTTTTACAAGTGCGGCAAACCCGATTACCAGTAACACCAACTGTATAATAATTGTCATATTTCCCTCTTTTCTTTCAGCCTTTCGTTGACAAATAACCGGAACAGTGCATAACACACCGAACAGATCGGAATAAAGGTCAGTATTCCCACGATACCAAACAAACTTCCGCCGACTGTTACTGCCATTAATACCCACATTCCCGGCAGTCCCACTGAGCTGCCGACTACATGCGGATATATGAGATTTCCTTCAATCTGCTGTAAAACGAAAAACATAATCACAAATATCACTGCCTTGACCGGATTTACCAGCCCTATCAGTATAATTCCCACAACACAACCGATAAAAGCACCTACAATCGGTATCAGCGCTGTAATGGCAATAACAATGCCGATTAACAGCGCATACGGGAGACGGATAACCAGCATGGTTACACAGAACATCGTTCCAAGAATACACGCTTCCAGACACTGTCCTGACAAAAAGCTTGCAAATGTCGTATTGGCAAGCCGTACCACACGAAGTACTTTTTGGGCTGTTTTTTCTTTTGTAAATGCATACAGAATTTTCTTCGTCTGCCTTGCAAGTGTTTCTTTCTGAAACAAAACATAAATAGAAAAAATAAATCCAATAAAGAAATTCGTCACACCCGATACAATACTTGTCACTGCACCGATTCCGCCGCTGATAATTCCCTTTGTACCGGCAGTTACAAAATCCATTGCTGATTTTAACAGCGATTCCCAGTCAATCTGCACCGAAGCCAGCTGCTGTTCAATCTGCGGATAGGCTTTGGCCTGCTCCATCAAAAACTGCTGCACATTTTGAAACTGTCCCGGAATCAGCTTTACAATATCTGCAATTGTAGATACCAGCTGCGGAATCACAATAACCATAGCTGCTGCCAGAATTACAATAATTGCCAGTAATGTCAGGACATATGCACATGTTCTTCTAAGTGCCGCAAATTTTTCAGTCTGATACTGTTCTTTCTGAAAAAGATGCCGTTCAATCTGCTTCATTGGCACATTCATAATAAATGCAATGACCCCGCCGATTAAAAAAGGCATAAACAGTGTCAGAATCTTTGACATCACTGAAAAAATCAGCTGTAAATTCTGCAATGCCCAATACAGTATAATCAGCACTGCCCCGATTGTAATATACTTTTTAACTTCCTCGTTTTTTAAATTCCGATTCATTCTTTCCTCCTTTTTCTGCCTGCAATAAAGAAAAACGAGACTTTATTGCAACACAATCGTTACAATAAAAGTCTCGCTTCCTACAACGTGCTCCGGAGAAATCTCTTTTCCCGTACTGACGAAATCACGTTACATATACTCCCCGTATATGCAAGCTACTCCCTTTTATCTGTAACCATCATAACATAAAGAAAATCTGACAGTCAACCTTAAATTTTTTAAGCCGGTGTGCTATACTGTGTATACATATATTATTACAGAAGGAGTGATTTTGTGAATCCAACAGCTGAAAACGATTTTTCAACCGGAAGCATTCCGGCACACATGCTGCGTCTTGCACTTCCTATGACACTGGCACAGTTAATCAATGTCTTATACAATATTATTGACCGTATTTTTATCGGAAGAATCCCCTTTGATTCTACCAATGCGCTGACTGGTCTTGGTGTTGCCTTTCCAATCTGTACGATTACCATTGCTTTTGCCAACCTTGTCGGCATGGGCGGCGCACCGCTTTTTTCCATTGAACGCGGGAAACGAAATGATGCCGAAGCCGAAAAAATCCTCGGTAACAGCTTTGTCCTTTTACTGTTGTTCGGCCTGTTTATTACAATAACTGGGCTGCTTTTGAAACGTCCGCTTTTATATCTGCTCGGCGCAAGCGAAGCCACCTTCCGTTATGCCGATTCATACATTACCATCTACCTGTGCGGTTCTGTTTTTGTAATGTTAAGCCTTGGCTTAAATTCATTTATCAATGCGCAGGGCTTTGCAAAAACCGGCATGCTGACCGTTTCCATTGGTGCGGTCTGCAACCTGCTGCTAGACCCTGTTTTTATCTTTTTACTGGGCATGGGAGTGCGGGGTGCGGCTCTTGCAACTGTTATCTCACAGTTTATTGCCGCCTTATGGACATTCACTTTTCTGACCGGCAAAAAAACAATAATACGGCTATCTCCGAAACAGTTTGTATTGGGCAGAAAACGTGTCGGCAAAATCCTCGCACTGGGACTTTCCGGTTTTACCATGTCCATAACCAACAGTGCCGTCCAGATGGCGGGCAACGCCAGCCTGTCCATACACGGCGGGGACTTATACATCGCCGCCATGACCGTTATTAACTCCGTGCGCGAAGTGATTCATATGCCGGTCAGCGGTATTTCCAACAGTGCCCAGCCGATTCTCAGCTTTAACTACGGTGCGGATAAAAACAGCCGGGTAAAGCAGACCATCCGCTATATGTCTGTGGCTTTGCTTATCTATACCGTAGCGGCATGGATTTTAACCATGATTTTTGCCAGACAATTTATCCTGCTTTTTGATTCGACACCGGAACTGCTCTCACTGGGTGCCGCCTGTATGCACATTTACTTTTTCGGATTTTTTATGATGTCCTTTCAATTTGCGGGGCAATCCGTTTTTACGGCACTTGGCAAATCCAAAAATGCCATTTTCTTTTCGCTTTTAAGAAAGGTAATTATTGTGATTCCGTTAATCTATCTGCTTCCGCTCACGCCACTTGGTGTAAACGGCGTATTCTGGGCAGAACCGGTTTCCAATTTTATCGGCGGAGCCGCCTGCTTTATCACTATGTATTTTACGGTTTATAAGAAGCTGTAAAATACACAGCTGTTCTTAGTTATCCGCAACAATCCTGGCATGGCTTCCGCCGTCCGGTGTCTTGGTAACAACAATCTGCCGCCCGATACGCTCCTTTAATTCGCCGACGTGGGAGATAATTCCCACAAGGCGGTTGCTCTCCGATAACCGCAGTAAAACATCAATCGCCTGTTCCAGTGAATTTTCATCCAATGAGCCAAACCCTTCATCAATAAACATTGTATCAATCTGGATACCACCCGTCTGCGACTGGATTTCATCGGATAATCCCAGTGCCATTGCAAGAGATGCCTTAAAGGACTCTCCACCCGATAAGGACTTGACACTACGGATACTGCCGTTATAGTGGTCAATCACGTTTAATTCCAGTCCGCTCTGCGCTCTTAGATTATCTGCCGTCTTTGCGCGCACCAGTTCAAACTGTCCCGATGTCATCTGCATAAAGCGGGTATTGGCCCGGATAATAATACGGTCAAAAAATGCTGTCTGAACATATGTTTCAAGCATAATTCTGTCCTGACCGCTCAATGCACCGTTTGCCGTATTGCTGAGTGCCCGTACCCACTGATACTGCTTTTCTTTTTCGCTGCTCTTTGCCGCAATCTTTTTTACTGCACCTGCCGCCCGCTCATTGACTGCAATCCGCAAATCCAGTTCCTTCTTTTCGTTCTGATACTGCTTCTGACAGACTTCCTTTTCCTGCCGCAGGGTCAGTAATTCCCCGTACTTTTTCCCACTCTCATTACTTTCATTGTTTTCTTTATCTTCTTCACCGCTTTTTAGCTGTGTGGTTAAATCAAGCACCCTTCTCTGCTCTGCTTCGAGCTTGATTTTACAATCCTGATACTGCTGCCCTGCCTGCTTTGCCCGCTGTTGTATTTCCTCTTTCTGCCGGACTTTCTGCGCAATGCTTTGTCTTGCCGCTTCTGCATTTTCAAACTTTAAAGTCTGTTTTAATTCATCCGCCTGCTTTTTTAAAGCTTCACCTTCTGTCTTTAATACAGAAATACGGCTGGTACGCTCTGCCACCTCTTCTTCCAGTTCTTTCTGGCGCTTTTCGCACTCCGGTAACTGCCCGGAAATCTTCTGCTCTAATGCGACATCGGCTTCCAGTCTGGCTTTCTGCACCATCAGCTGCTGCTTCTCATCTGCCAGTGCTTCTGCTGCCTGCTGTGTCCGGTAACTCACCTGCTTTATCACGTCAATCATCTGTTCCTGTGATGCTTCTTCCGAATCTGATAAATGCGATAAATCTGATACATTTGACATATCTTGTACCCCGGCAACGATCGTTGGATGTGTATCACTTATCAATGCCGCATACTGCGCAAGCATTTCTTTATATGCGCTCTGTACCCGTCCTTTTGCAAGTCCTGCCTCTGAACTGAGTTCAGAACGTATTTTCGTCTTTTTGTCATAATCTTCTTTTTGACTTTTTAACTGCTGTTGTGTCGGCGCATTTTCATGAAGCACTGCTTTCTTTGGGTGGTGCAGTGAACCGCATACCGGGCAGGCTTCGTCTTCACGCAGGTTCTGTGCCAGTATGCCCGCCTGCTCGTCAAAATAACGTTTTTCCATTTCCTCATAAATGCTTCCCGCCTGTGCCAATTGCTCTGCCGCCATAATATACCGCTTCTGTATGCGGTACATTTCATTTATGAGATTTTTATTCTGGGTGACCTTTTCCTGTAAGACTTCTGTTTTCCGACACTGCTGTTCATTTACGGAAATCTGCGCCGCTGTCCGCTCCAGTGCCGCACCGCTGTCCTTTAATCCGGCAAGCTGCTGTTGATACTTCTCTCTTTGCAGTTTCATTTTCTGCGCTTCCTGCCTGCTTTTTTCCAGTAAATGTTCTTCCTTTTCAAGCTGCTGTTTTTTCTGTCCAGTTTCGTTCAAAATAAATTCCAGCTTTTCATAGCCCGGAAGTGCGAGCTGCTCCGCTTCAATTTGTGCAGTCAGGATGTTGTTGTTTTCCTGCAGTTTTTCTGCCTGTTCGTATTCTATCTTTAACCGGCTCGCAAGCGTACCCAGTTCTGCCGTCTTCTGCTTTGCCTCTTCAAGTGCTTTTTCTACTACTTCCCGCTGCTGCTGTTTTCCAAGTGTTCTGTCAAGCTGTGCCATTTCCGCCGACAGGTCATCTGATTTTTGGGCAACGGATTCCTGTATCTTTATATCTTCTGCCATAATATTTGCAATCAGTTCCAGACAGTAATCCGTATCCAGTATAACCTCTTCTTTTTGCAGATTTTCCAAAGAATCGGCATAAGCACTTTCTTTTTTACAGCGCACTTCTGCCAGATACTGCCGGATACTTTTTTCATCGTCTTTAATCGCGTTATAAAGTGTTCCGGCTTCCTTTTTTAACTGTTCCTGCAGCTGCAGATACGGTCTGGTATTAAATATTTCACGGAAAATCGCAGCGCGCTCCTTCGTTCCCGACAATAACAGCTTTAAAAAATCCCCCTGTGGAATCATCGCAATCTGCGTAAACTGCTCTTTGCGGATACCGAGCAGTTCTGTCATTTTCTCATTTACCGCACTGATCCCGCTGATAACACCGCCGTCCGGCATTGTAAGCTCTGCTTTGGCGGTTTCCTTCGTTTCTTTTCCCGCACCGCGTTTTGACGGACGCATATATTCAGGATTTCTGCAAATCACATACGTCTTTCCTTTTAATAAAAATGTCAGTTCGACGAATGTCGGTGTCGCGGCATCGGCATATTTACTGCGAAGCATTTCCGTCGTTCTGCTGCCGCCGCTTGCTTCTCCGTAAAGAGCATACGTAATGGCATCAAACAGTGTCGTCTTTCCTGCGCCGGTATCCCCGGTAATCAGATAAATGCCGCCGGTTCCAAGCTGTGTCATATCCAGTTGTGTTTTTTCGCTGTACGGTCCAAATGCGGACAGAATTAATTTTAACGGTCTCATACTACTCCTTATTCCTAAGCAACTTGTTGCGAAGATGCGATGAGAAATTCGCGCAGGCGATTTCTCATCTGCCATTATAGATGTTTGCTTTCGTCCGGAAGCAAACATCCGTGTGAAAAATCAGCACATCCGTGTGATTTTTCGCACTGCTCCTTATTCCCAAATAGACTCTATCAGCCCGCAGATAAACTGTTTTTGTTCTTCACTCATCGGTTTGTGGTTCTGCTGTTCATAAAAATCTTCAAACAGTTCCAGCGGTGTGCGTTCCACCACCGCTTCACCAATCTCTAAGCTGCCACTGTTACGTGTTCTTATATTGTCATAATCAAGACGCATAATATTCGGATAGATACTGCGCAGTCTGCTGATGGCATCCGGAATATCTTCCTCATCCGTCAGTGTAATATGCAGATAATCATTGACTGCCGTATTCATATAATTTTTTCTAAACGTCAGTTCTTCATAACTTCCCTTAATTTCCCTCATATCATGAAGCGGTGTCACCGGCACGGTGTGAATCTGTGGATTTTTTCCTTTTTCTTTTAATTCAACAACTGTAATGCTCTTAATATGATTCACCTCAGAAAATGAATATTTAAGCAGTGTCCCGCAGTAGCGCACACTTTCCCTGCTACAGTGCTGTGCATTGTGAATATGTCCCAGTGCCACATAATCAAACGGTTCAAACACCGATGCATCCACATTATCCAGCCCTCCGACAGATACTTCTTCCGAATCACATCTGCCAGCCCCTGTTACAAACTGGTGTGCCACCAGTACATTTCTTTTAGACGTATCAACCGGCGTATGCTCAATTACCGTCTGTACAGTCTTTGTATAGTCCGTTAAATCTTCTTCATAAAATCGTCGCACCGTAGACGGCTTGATAAATGGAAGCAGATAGACACACACTTCTCCCGCATCGTCCCAAAGTGATACTTTCTCCATGTTTCCCTCAAATACCGGCGCAATATGAATCCCCTCCGCCGTAAACAGACTGCTTCCAAATGAGAGCCGCTCGGCGCTGTCGTGATTGCCGCTGATGATAAAAACTTCCTTTTTCATCTGCGAAAGACGCGTAAGAAATGTATCAAACAGCACAACTGCTTCTGCGGGCGGCACCGGCTTATCGTAAATATCTCCCGCAATCAGCACCGCATCTACCGCCTCATTCTGTACGGTGTACAACACCTGCTGTAAAATATATTTTTGTTCTTCCATCATTGAAAATTCGTTGACACGCTTTCCCAGATGCAGATCCGAAATATGTATAAACTTCATGTCACTCCCCATTTTTATAAAACTTCATTGCAAATATAAATTTAATTAATTTAGTATCAGTATAACACAAACATATGTTTTGTCAAGTATCTTCATCTCATTCTTACGACGCAGTTTTCTTCTTATGCAAAAAAGAGTGCCCGTTTTCACAGACACCCTTTCCTATTCCTTTACATTGTCAAATCCCAATGTGACAATCTTATTCTTCGTCCTCGTCTTCTTCACCTTCATGAATATCTGCCTTTGGCTTGTCCAGACCTTCAATAACGATGTGGTTCTTTTCGGCATAATCCCAAAGTGCCGCATGAACTGCTTCTTCTGCAAGTAAAGAGCAGTGTACCTTTACCGGCGGCAGTCCGTCTAATGCATCCATAACTGCTTTGTTCGTTACTTGTAAAGCTTCATAAATGGTCTTGCCCTTTACCATTTCCGTTGCCATACTGCTGGTTGCAACCGCAGCACCGCAGCCAAAAGTCTTAAACTTACAGTCCTTGATAATCTTTGTATCTTCGTCAATATCCAGATAAATACGCATGATGTCGCCGCACTTTGCATTACCGACTGTACCGACACCGCTTGCATTTTCGATTTCTCCGACATTTCTTGGGTTATTAAAATGGTCCATTACCTTTTCGCTATACATACTTCACTTCTTTCCTTTCCGTATTTTACTATGCGTTTTTCTTTTCTTCTTTTACAAAATCTTCATATAACGGTGACATGCTTCTTAAACGCTCTACAATCTTTTCAAGCTCGGATACAACAAATTCCGCATCGTCCTTTGTCGTTGCTTCTGAAAGTGTCAGTCTTAATGAACCGTGTGCAATTTCATGCGGCAGACCGATTGCAAGAAGCACATGGGACGGGTCGAGCGAACCGGATGTGCAGGCTGAACCGCTTGAACCGCAGATGCCCTTCTGATCTAATAAAATCAGTAAGGATTCACCTTCGATAAAACGGAAGCAGAAATTAACGTTATTCGGAAGACGGTTTGTTCTGTGTCCGTTTAACTTTGCATATGGTACTCTTTTTTCAATCTGTTCAATAAAATAATCTCTGACAGCAGTTTCTTTTTCAATGCGCTTGTCCATTTCTTCCTGTGCCAGTCTGGCTGCTTCTGCCATACCGACAACGCCCGGTACATTCGTTGTTCCGGCACGTCTTCCACGCTCCTGTGCACCGCCGTGTACAAACGGTCCGATTTTAATGCCGCTTCTGATATAAAGGAAGCCTACACCCTTTGGCCCGTTAAACTTGTGTCCGCTGGCGCTTAATAAATCAATATTCATTTCATCGACATTCATCGGAATATGTGCAAATGCCTGGACGGCATCGGTGTGGAATAAAATACCGTGCTTCTTTGCAACAGCACCGATTTGGGCAATCGGTTCAATTGTTCCAATTTCATTGTTGGCTGTCATAATGCTGATTAAAATGGTATCCGGGCGGATTGCCTTTTCCACTGCTTCCGGTGATACAACACCGTCTGCATCTACGTCTAAGTAAGTCACTTCATAGCCGTGCTTTTCCAGATACTCACAGGTATGCAGCACTGCGTGATGTTCAATCTTCGAAGTGATAATGTGCTTACCCTTTTCCTGTAATGCTTCTGCAATACCTTTAATTGCCCAGTTGTCGGATTCACTTCCGCCTGCTGTAAAGTAAATTTCCTTTGCCTTTGCACCAAGAACGGCAGCAATCTGTTCTCTTGCCTTTTCTACGGCTTCCTTGGTATCTCCCGCAAAACTGTATACTGCGGATGGGTTACTATAATTCTCTATAAAAAAAGGTTTCATTTTTTCAAAAACCTCAGGTCTTACTGCTGTTGTTGCTGCATTATCAAGATAAATCAACTGACTCATTTTCATTCTCCTTTATATTTCATACGGCAGCAGCCGCTTTGCAGTTTCACCGGAAGTCCGGTACCTGCACAACCGGGATTTATATTTTATTTCATAGTAATCCCGTATGTTATATGTATTATACAGGATTTCCCTGCAAAGTCAAGCACTAAATAACATAATCATCACTTTTGCTGTGATACCATTCCACCAAGTCTTCCAGTGTAATATTGTCAACAACCTCATTAATGGCATCATTAATCTTTTTCCACACGATAAAGGTTACGCATGAAGCTTCACGCTCACATTCCACGGCATCATCCTCTACACAGCTGACCGGTGCAAGTGTTCCTTCGGTCAGTCTTAAAATCATGCCCACCGTGTACTCCTTTGGAGGACGGCGCAGCATATAACCGCCCTGTGCCCCGCGGATACTTCTTACATACCCCGCTTTATTTAGTATGGATATAATCTGTTCCAAATATTTATCTGAAATATCCTGACGTCTGGCAATATCCTTTAAGCTGACTGCCTCACCTGTATTATTCAGTGCCAGATCCAGCATCAGACGCAGGGCATATCTTCCCTTTGTTGAAATTTTCATATTCGTTTTTCCTCCTTTATTCCACCGCTTTTCCGATAATCGTGCCGCCGCCCAGAACATATTCACCGTCATATAAAACAAGAGCCTGTCCCGGTGTCACCGCACGCTGCGGTTCATCAAATACACATTCGAGTGTATCCTCATTTATCATTCTTACCGTACAGTCCGCACCGGCATGGCTGTAGCGGATTTTGGCTTTTGCACGTACATCACCTGTAAATGCTTCTGCCGCCATGAAATTTAACTTATTTGCATACAATTTTGATGCAAATACATCTGCATTTTCACCAATAACAACTTCATTCGTATCCGGCCGGATTTCCGTCACAAATACCGGATGTCCCATTGCCAGTCCAAGTCCTTTACGCTGACCGACCGTATAGTGGATAATGCCCTTGTGCTTTCCGATGACATTGCCATGAATATCAACAAAATTGCCTTCTTTCGGGATATAATCCGTTTCCCGCTGGATAAATCCGGCATAATCGTTATCCGGCACAAAACAGATTTCCATGCTGTCAGGCTTATTGGCAACCTGAATACCGATTTCTGAGGCAATTTTACGAATCTCATCCTTTGTATAATCTCCGACCGGCATAAGTGTCCTTGAGAGCTGTTCCTGTGTCAGATTGTACAGCGCATATGTCTGGTCTTTTTTTGCCGTTACGGAATTGCGGATTGCATATCTGCCGTTTACAAGCTGCTCAATCCTCGCATAATGTCCCGTTGCAATATAATCCGCACCGATCTGCAGACTTCTTTGCAGCAGGGATTCCCATTTTACATAGCGGTTGCAGGCGATACACGGATTCGGTGTCCGTCCGCATAAATATTCATCTACAAAATAATTAATTACATTTTCCTGAAATTCTTTTTTAAAATTCATAACATAATACGGAATGCCAAGCCGGGCGGCAACCCTTCTTGCATCTTCAACTGCAGAAAGCCCACAGCAGCCGCCGTTTTCCTCAATGGCGCACTGCGGCTCGTCCTGCCATATCTGCATGGTAACACCGATTACATCATAGCCCTGTTGTTTTAACAGATATGCCGCAACCGAAGAATCCACGCCCCCTGACATTCCCACTACTACTTTTTTGTTCATTTTCCTCTCCATTCCGCAGGCATTTTAATGCCGGAGGAATCGCGGACTGAATGTATTCAGTCCTGCGATAAGTGCAGCTTTGTGGCGCCTGCGGCACAAAGTGCTGTATGAGCATGCTTTCGTTTATGGCCTGCTCATACTTTTCTCCATTCCGCAGGCATTTTAAAAGCAAATTGTTTCATCTGCCTGCTGCTTGATCTTTTCCCATAAATGTGCTGAATCCGCATCATACACCGCTGTCACGCGGCAGCCTGCCTTTTTGGCAGATTCCACGGCATGAAGCACATCTTCATATACTATTGTATCCTCCGGTACAAAATTCATCTGTTCACAGATTTTTAAATAACTCTCCGGATTTCTTTTATTCACACCAATGTCATATACCGTATAAATCTTTTCAAAACAGGATAAAACACCAAGGCGCTCCAGTGCTGCTTTGGCACAGGCTTTTTCAGATGTTGTAAAAATACACATCCTGCTTCCGTTTTGATATTCCCGCTCTATGAGTTCTTTCATGCCCGGCTTCATCCGTATGTCCTTCTTATAATGCTCACGGATCATTTCAAGCACCTCTTTCTGCATATTCTCGCGGTTTCCTGCAATACCGAGTTCTTTGATAAAATAATCCGAACATTCATTCAAATCCATGGTATAGGTCTTTTCATCAAAATCCGGCGGGAGAACTGCGCCTTTTTTCGTGGCATATTCTCTTGCCAGCCTGCGCCAGTATGGCATGGAATCTAGCAGTGTGCCGTCCATGTCAAAAATAAGGCTGCGTGCCGCACCAAACAGTGTATCCGCCTTTTTGCGCAGTGCCGCAGCCGCCGCACCCTCGTCTTCCTTTGCAAAAATCGCAGATATCACGGACACACCAGCAACACCTGTATCCTTCAGACTATCCATATTATCATATGTAATCCCGCCGATTGCAACAATCGGAATCGACACGCTTTTTGTAATCGCGGCAAGCGTTTCACGGCTCATATCCTTGGCATCCTGTTTGGTGGTCGTATGAAAAACCGCACCGACACCAATATAATCTGCGCCCAGCTTTTCAGCCTGAACCGCCTGCTCTACCGTCTTTGCCGTCATGCCGATAATCTTATCCGGTCCCAATATCTTACGTGCCTGCTCATAATCCATATCACTCTGTCCGATATGCACACCGTCCGCACCGGCTTCCTTTGCCGCCCAGATATCGTCATTGACAACAAACGGCACATGATATTTTGCCGCAATCTGTTTGATTTTTTTTGCTTCCTCTACACGCTGTTCATGGGTTGCATTTTTTTCGCGTAGCTGTAAAAAAGTGGCACCGTTTTTTAAAACCTGTTCCACCACCATATAAAAGTCTTTTCCGCCAAGCCACTGCCTGTCTGTAATGGCATATAATCTTAAATCCGCTTTCGTTACTTTCATCCCTGACCTCACTTTGCATTTCTGTTTTTATTATAACAAGCAATTCATATTATTTCAATATGAATTGGTGAATTTTACACTTTTTTCATAGAAGCAAAAGAACTGCCGCATCAAAACATCACTGTTTCTGACACGCCAGTTTTTTCATTTATTTTTTATTTGCACTGATATCCTGTCTATCTGCATTTGATTTCCTGTATTTCTTATCTATGCTTCTTATCAATAAAGGCAATAATCTGTTCTGCTGTCTGTTCTACACCAAGAACACTGCTGTTTACTGTCAGCTGGTAGTTTCTTGCATCGCCCCATGTTTCATCTGTATATCGCTTGTGGAAAGCTTCGCGCTTGGAATCCACATATTCAATCAGCTCTTTTGCCTTGATTCTGTCCATATTCTGTTTATGCATCGTCCGCTCAATTTTGCTGTCCATGTCAGAATGAATAAACAAGGTTGTCACATCTTCATCATTTTTGTAAATATAGTTTCCACACCGTCCAATCAGAACAAATGAATTTTCTGTAATCAGCTCATGAAACTGCTTTAAAACCGTTGCATTTCTTTTTTCCATATTATTGATGGCGATAGAATACAGCAGACTGTCCATCGGTTTCTCCGAGAAGAAGTTTTCCAGTTCATCATACATGCCTCTGGCTTTTGCCTCTGACACCAAAATATGTCTGTCATAACAACGGATTCCATAATGTGCCGCAAGTGCCTCTCCGATTGCATGTCCGCCGCTTCCACATTCTCTGCCAACTGTAATTATCATTGCACCTTCTCCTTTTCCTGCTTCATTTTTATTTTTCTAATTTTCTTTTTCAAATTTTAAAGTATTCCCGCAAACAGCGGTGCTGCCACAACCGTCATCAATCCTGCAACTGCAATGGACAGACTGCTCATCGCGCCTTCAATATCACCCATTTCCATTGCTTTTGCCGTACCCACCGCATGTGCCGCAGAACCGATTGCGATTCCCTTTGCCACCGGCTCCTGAATACGGAACACCTTACAGACAAATTCTGCCATCATATTGCCAAATACACCGGTAATAATAATGACGGCAACCGTAATCGTTACAATACCGCCGAGTTCTTCCGATACACCCATGCCGATTGCCGTGGTAATAGACTTCGGAAGCAATGTTACATACTGTTCATGGCTCAGACCGAAAATCGCACAGCCCGCCAGCACACAAAGAATACTGGTCAACACACCGGATAAAATGCCTGCAAAAATCGCTTTTGCATTTTTCTTTAACAGCTCAACCTGTTCGTAAAGCGGCACCGCCAGACAAACCGTTGCTGGTGTTAAAAGATAGCTGATATATTTCGCACCTGCATTGTAGCTGTCATAGTCAATGTTAAATGCCAGCAGGCAGACAATGACTGCCGCAATTGAAATTAACAGCGGATTAAAGATTGCCAGTTTCAATTTTCTTTTTAAAAACATTCCAAGCTCATAGGTCAGAATACTGACCATCACTCCGAAAAATACTGAATTTGTAAGTAACTCTTTCACTTTTTATCTCCATTTCCATTTATTCAGATTGCTATCTAGATAGAATTTTCACTGATATACTGCCTTTCGCCTTCGGAATCTTTAACATAAATATGGTCTGCACCGTTTTTCTTTTTCGGATGTTTTTTCTCCATACGGATAACACCCTGGGTTACTTTTCCTGATACTGCCATAACAATAATGGTTGATATCAGTACAATGACCATAATCGGAACACAGACCGGCTTTAAAACGCCCCAGCTTGACAACAGTCCGACACCTGCCGGAACAAACATCAGCGGCATAATTTCTATTAAAAAGCGGCTTGTTTCACGAATGGATACCAATTTGATAATGCGCAGCTCCAGTGCGGCAAATAATAATACCAGACCATAGATGCTTGCCGGAATCTTTAACGGGATATAATATCTTAACAATTCACCGATAAATGAAATGACAAGTATGATTAAAAACTGTCTTACGTACTTCATAATTCCTCTTATTCTCCATTTTCTTTCCTTTTTTCGGTACAAGTATATACCAACGTTTTCTAAATAGCAACCCAAAATACATGAGAAATACAATCACAAAAATGCCACACAGAACCAGCTCTCCATAGCTGTTCCCATGTGGCATTCTTTTGATTTTAAAATATGTCATGCACTAAATACAGAATACTAAATACTCTTTAAAAAGCTGCTCAGTGCGGAATTGCTGTATGTACCGCTGTCCGTATAGTTAGAAACAGTCGCGGCATATTTTCCGGAAATCGCATTCGCCTGTACGCGGATACTTTTCTGGGCAATTTCTTCCAAATCATTGTCCTTGTAAAATGCATTCTTTAAATCTTGTACGGATGCACCGTCAAGTACCTTTTCATCCAGTGTCAGTGTACCGTCTTCTGCAAATGTAATACCGATTTTTTCATAAGCATCGCTGTCTTTAGACAGCAATTCGTTCATTTGTTCCAAATAGGTGGTATTCTCTGAACCGCCCATTTCCTTGACTGCACTTGCAAATGCATTATAATTTTCCACAAATGACTTCACTTCTGTTACAATCTTTGCCGTACTGCCCGAGCTTTCGGCTGTCGTAAAAAGACTTTCGGCGTCTGAACCGGTAAACGCAATCACACTGTCACGTACACTTTCTGCTGTTTCCTGAACCGTTTCATAAACAGAAGCATCCTTTGTGGTACTGCCGTTTAAGCTGATTCCCTTTTCCCGAAGTGTCTTTTTGGCGCCTTCCGATAATAAAGACTCATCCGCACCCTGTGAAAGTACCTCTTTTAAATTCTTGTCACTGTTGATGTAATCAAACAGGGACGTGCTGTAATTCGCTACTACTCTCATTTTTATCTACCTTTCAATAATTATATTGCAGGTGACCTCCATGTACTTTAACTGCTGTTTTATATATCGGACATTTCTTTAAACTCTTTAATTGACATCAGCTTCTTTTCAATGATTGCCCGGTTCGTGCAGAAGCGCTCCTGTTCTGACGGCACAAAACGGTCGGATTCCACCAGTTCAACAAATTCTTTATAAGAAAGCCACCTATAATTCATTGTTTCGCCTTCCTGTAAAGTCACTTTTGTATCCGGCTGTGTAACATACACATAGCTGTGATAAATCGAATGTCTTCTGTAATCTGCATATTCATACAACTGCACCAAATCTGATGTCTGAGCCGTAATTCCGGTTTCCTCTGAAAGTTCACGCACTGCCCCCTCCTGTGGCGTTTCTCCCGCAAGAATCGAGCCGCCGGTCACTTCCCATTTTAACGGATTAGTCTTATTCTGGGAACGCTGTGTAACAAGCACCCTGCCGTCTGTTGTCACGGTATAAATCATGACAACCACATGAAATACACCGTCTGCAAGAGATTTTGCCATGCTGCGCGGCACTTTATAGCCTAATTTGTTTTCCCATGCATCGCAGGCATCCCACATTTCTTCATTGAGCATTTGAACAAAGCTGTCATAATACTGCTCCTGAAAATACACCATTTCCTCAATCTGCTGCTTGGTATACGGCATATTTTCCGGTGCAACCACCCATTTATCCCCAACATCATCTTTTCTGTGTATAATGGCAATTTTTCTGCCTGTAAATTTATCAACAGGTATATCCACACCTATGATATAGGCATCCTGTTCTTCCCCGCCCGGGGTCAGAACACCTTCGATATACCCATAATTTACCGGATAAACCAGCGAGGGATAGTCCGGATGGGAACTTCCTATCGGTCTGTCTACCGTTACCGTTATCAATTCATCGTCCACAGTATTTTTCCTTTCAGTTTAGCTGATTTAAAATATGTCTGGCTACATAAACCCCGCTTGCAGAAGCATGTGAAAGCGAATGGGTTACACCGCTGCAATCCCCGATAATGTAAAGCCCTTTATTTCTTGTTTCCAGATTATTGTCAATCTCAACCTGCATATTGTAGAATTTGACTTCCACACCATAGAGCAGGGTATCATCGTTTGCCGTACCCGGCGCAATCTTATCCAATGCGTAAATCATTTCAATAATGCCGTCTAAGATACGTTTTGGCATAACAAGGCTTAAATCGCCCGGTGTCGCTGACAATGTCGGTGTTACAAAGTTTTCTTCGATTCGTGCTTTATTGCTTCGTCTGCCGCGGATTAAATCCCCGAAACGCTGAACGATAACGCCGCCGCCAAGCATATTTGACAGTCTGGCAATGCTTTCGCCGTATCCGTTGCTGTCTTTAAACGGTTCTGAAAAATGCTTTGCAACCAGCAGGGCAAAATTCGTATTTTCCGTATGCTTATTTTCATCTTCATAGCTGTGTCCGTTGACTGTTACAATGCCGTTGGTGTTTTCATTTACAACCACACCCTTCGGATTCATGCAGAAAGTACGGACTAAATCTTCAAAGCCCTTGGTACGGTATACAATCTTGCTCTCGTAAAGTTCATCTGTCAGATGTGCAAAAACCTCTGCCGGAAGTTCCACGCGCACACCGATGTCCACGCGGTTAGATTTTGTCGGAATTTCAAGCTGTGCACAGACCCCTTCCATCCACTTACTGCCGCTTCGTCCTGCCGAAATGATACATTTGTCGCAGTAAAAGCTTTCATCTTTTACATGGACAATATAGCCGTTATCGCTTTTTTCCACGGTCTGTACCGGTGATTCAAAGTAAAAGTCTACCTTTTCTTTTAATTCCTGATACAGATTTTCCAGTACCACATAATTAATATCTGTTCCCAGATGCCGCACGGAAGCATCCAGCAAATGCAGTCCGTTGGTGAGGCACAGCTTTTTAATCTCGGTATTTGCCGTAGAATACAATGCCGTACCCTCTCCGCCGTGTGAAAGATTGATTTCATCGACATAATGCATTAAATCCAGTGCTTCCTGCTTGCCGATATATTCATACAGATTGCCGCCGAACTGGTTGGTAATATTGTACTTTCCGTCTGAAAATGCGCCTGCACCGCCGAAACCGTTCATAATCGCACACGTTTTACAGCCCACACAGCTTTTTACCTTTTTACCGTCAATCGGACATTTTCTCTTTTCAAGGGACGTTCCCGTTTCAAATACGGCGATTTTTAGGTCACTGTCTTTTTTTGTCAGTTCATATGCGGAAAATATACCGCCCGGTCCCGCACCTACTATAATCACATCATATCTTTTCATAATAATCCTCATTTCTGAGCAACTTGTTGCGAAGCGGCAATGAGAAATTCGCACAGGCGATTTCTCATCTGCCATCATAGCGATTTGTTTTTGCTCAGAAACAAATCGCTGTTTGAAAAATCAGCACATCAGTGTGATTTTTCACACTACCTGTCCGCTCCTTTTTTCAAATTTCCTGCACTGTGATGCATAGTAACGCACGCCTGCACTTCCAAGCACCGCTTTCATCCTACAGGAATTGTCCTGTATGACTGCATATAATAATACCCGGAACCCTTCATATGTTCCGTCGGGTTTATGCACCTGTTCTGTCGGGCTTACAGTTTCGTCAAACGCATACATATCAAACGCAATCCGCTTGTGATTGACCATCACCTGTACATTTCCGCCACCGCCGTAGGCAATGGCATCTGTCACATAAACGCTGCTCTTTATCCGTAACAGCTCTCTGCGGCTTTGAATCTGGCGCATACATGCAAAAAACAGATACAGCAGTCCCCCTGCAATGACACCGATTGTCATCGGCACCGGATTGTAAGACGGATCATTTTTGCAAAGCCGTTCAAACCCCAGTTCACCGGAAGATATTAAAAATACAAACAATGCCGCCCAGGCTGCAATCTGCCAGCTGCGTGCGGGTTTCTTTTTTAAGTAAAATCCCAGAAATGCCTCTAAATCCTCACCCTGTGCTTTTCTCCAGCAGTCTTCTTTTAATTCTTTTACAGTATTTAAATCCGTCTTTTGAAACTGAATATCTTCAAAAATTCCTGCCATAGCCTCACTCTCCTGCACTTTAATCTTATATTAGTCCGAAAAAATTTCAGAAAGCACACCAAACAGCCTCTCCGGTTCTACCGGCTTGGCAACGTGGCGGTTCATGCCCGCCCGCCGGCTCTTCTCCATATCCTCTGCAAAAGCATTGGCAGACATCGCAATAATCGGTATGGTCTTAGCATCTGCTTTTGCACCGGCACGGATTGCCGCCGCCGCTTCCAGTCCGTTCATCACCGGCATACGGATATCCATAATCACTGCATCAAACGTATACTCCGGCATTTTTTCAAACAATGCCACAGCTTCTGCACCATTATATGCACATGTTACCTTCATCTGTTTCTTTTCCAGAATCTTCTTTGCAATTTCCATGTTCAGTTTATGATCTTCAACGAGTAAAATTTTCTTTCCCGCAAGGTCTGTCTGCAGCTTTGATGCTGTATAATGCATATGATAATCTTCCCCGCTCATATACGGTGCTTTTAAATGAATTGTAAATGCCGTACCTTTCCCCGGCTCACTCTCTACTGCAATTGTACCGCCAAAGGCTTCTGTATTCATCTTAACAATGGCAAGACCCAGCCCGACACCTGCAAGACTGTCTGTCACAAGCTGGTTCTCCTGTTCAAACGGCTGATACATTTTTCGCTGGAATTCTTTACTCATGCCGCTTCCGGTATCGGTAATCACTGTATCCCATTCAAGAAAACCGTCTTTACGCACAATATTTTTATGCAGAAACGAAACCTTTCCGCCCGCCGGCGTGAACTTGACCGCATTACCGAGCAGATTGAAAAATATACGGTTTAGCTTTGTCTTATCCGTAAAAATAATGTCATTCTGCGGATTTAGATTCGTATAGAAAGTAATATTTTTTTCCCGGCACAGAGGTTCCATCATGGCGCAGACTGCATCGTGCAGTTCAATACACGAATATGGTTCTTTCCTTAATTGCAGTTTTCCGCTTTCCATTTTGGACACATCCAGAATATCACTGATAACCCCCATTAAAAACGTACTCATTGAGCAGATTTTATTCATATAATCTAGTACCTGCGTTTTATTTTCCGGTTCTTCCAGTACCATTTTTGCCATATTGGTAATGACATTCATCGGGGTACGGATATCATGGCTCATATTCGATAAAAATGCTTTTTTGGCATCATTCGCCTTTTTCGCCTGCAATAATGCTGCCTCTAATTCCAGTCTTTTTTCATCTTCAAGGCGGGTTGTATTTGTTACGTCTTTCACAAGCACCAGCAATTTTTCCGTATTCTCGTGAAAATATGAAATATAATACTTATACCAGCACTTCCGTCCCTTTTCATTCCGCAGTTCAAACGTATATTCAAGTTTGTGATCCTTTGTCAATGCGATATTTTTTTTAATCTGTGCAATACTTAATTTCTTTACCGCATCTTCTTTATCACGTACATATCTGCAAAGTTTCTGATTTAAAATTTTATCATATCCCTGTATTTCTTTCATATTCATATATCCGCCCTGTGCCAGCACAAGCCGTATGCTGTCGGTTGGAATATCCACAAGAAAAACATCCAGAAATACTCTTTGAATTGCATAAATACTGACATCACGGAATAATTCAAAATCTTTTAAATACTTCTGTTCTTTTTCTCTTTGCTTAGATACATCTCCACCTACGCCAATTGCACGCACCGGCTCACCCTGTTCATTAAAAAAAACACGGTAAGCAATGTCCATCCATCCCCATTCTCCATTCTGATGAATGGCACGAAATGTCAGGCGCTGATTCTTCCCCTGCTGTACATTGTGATAAAATTCCAGATACGCTTCACAGTCATCCGGATGAATCAATCCAAGCTCTACAAATCCTTCCGGTACATTTTCCTCATATTCGCCAAAACCAACCTGCTGTGTTACCGCCCAGGAGCGGTATAAACGATGCGTTTTAATGTCATAGTCCCAAAACCGGAAATCTGACTGCTGCAATGCCAATTCCAACATCTTTTTCTGCATTCTGGCATCTTCTTCTGCTTTTTTTATCTGATCAATATCGGTCATAATCGTATACAGCAGGATCGAATTTTTCTGCTGTACAAAACGGGCGCGTACACTGACCCACTGATACATACCATTTTTATTCTTAATCCGGTACTCATACGACATGACACGAACCTGTTGTCTTCTTGTTTTAAAATAATTCTGCGTTGTTTTAATATCATCGGGATGGCATAATGCCAACGCATTTTCCCCGATAATCTCCATCAATTCCTTTTTCGTATAACCGGCAAGCGCCGCCGTTTCTTCCGTAATATAAACAGTCCGTATTTTGTCTGTAATTTCATAAATGGCGATTCCGCCTGAAATGGTCAGAATCAGATTGTCCCGCTCACGGATAACTTCTGCGTATTCCGCTTCGGACTGTTTTTCTTTTTCTTCATCGGTAAAAGTAACAACGACTTTTTTGTCCGTGCCGTTGTCCGGCATCATAATTTCATACCCGACACGTGTCCAGCGGCAGGATTCATCTGTCATCTTCATCCGTATCGATATTTCTGCCGATACAATTCCCCTCTCCGGCTTTTCTAAAAACTCCATGGCGGCAAAGGTTTCCTGAACGGAAACCACTTCTTTTACACGTTCTTTTCTCAGCCAGACGGTTTCCATGCCCACCCGGCTGATCCAGTACTTTTCATAACCTGCCGTATGAAAAATTTCTTTTCCATTCTGATCAAGTTCTACAACGACCGTTTTATTCAATGATACCTTCCTTTTCTATAGCATTCTATAATTTTGCTATGGCGCAGACTGTAAGTACATTGTTGTTTACCGTAAATTTTATATTCATTCCCGCAAAAGACACCCCGAATACCCTGTCCGGCGCATGAAGATATCCCGGACGGATATCCTGCTTTAAAAGACCGATAAGCCCTGCCCACTTTTCCGGCGGCACTTCTGCTTTAAGTTCCTCTGGAATCACAACCTGTAACTCGTGATCCATTACCGTATCCGCAAATCCACACACCGCATCTGCATGGCTGTCCGTATATGCCAGATACGGTTTGATATCATACACAGGAGTATGATCCATCATATCCACACCGGATACCATTAAGTACGGTGCATCTTTTCCATCCAGACAGACCTGCTCCAGCCGGACACAGGAAAGTCCGATGGGGTTTGGGCGAAACGGCGAGCGTGTTGCAAACACACCCATGCGCCGGTTGCCGCCCAGCCGCGGCGGTTTGACCGTCGGACTCCAGTCATCCCGGATGCTTTCCGAAAACTGCCACAAAATCCAGAGATGGGAATATTCATCCAGCCCGCGGAATGCCTCTTTATTGCGGTATTCCGGTGCAAATTCAATTCTTCCTGTCAATTCACGGACAAGTCCGCTTTGTCTGGGTACACCGAATTTTTCCGGGAAATCCGTTCGGACCCAGCCTATTATTTTCATCTGTTCCATTACTTCTCCGCACTCATCAGCTTTAACGGTGCCGCAAGCAGCAGCGCACCACCGACAATGTTGCCCAGTGTTACGCAAATCATGCTCTTTGCAAGTAACACCGGGTTGATGCTGCCAAACAACAGATACGCAATTGAAAATGTGCCCATATTGGCAACACAGTGTTCAAAACCGGATACAACAAATGCCATAATCACACAGAACATGACAATGAGCTTGCCGCTTTCCGACTTCATACGCGTTCCGGTAAGGACTGCAAGACACACGCAGAAATTACACAGGACACCGCGTAAAAACAGCTGCATCGGCGGCGCTGAAAGCTTTGCCGCTAAAAAGCTGTTGTAATAATCTACTAAAATCTGATGGGATGCACCGCTTTTCACAAATAAAAAGCTTAAAAAAAACGCACCCACAAAATTGCCGATGTAGCTGACCAGCCACACCTTTAAAACCTGTTTCCATGTACAGGTTCCGGCATATGCGCCCATTGCCATTGTCATGTTATTGCCGGTAAAAAGTTCACCACCGATAAAAACAATCAGCACAATCGCAATTGAGAACAAAAATGCTCCTAAAAGCTTGCCAAACTGCGGATAGGTTGAATACAGCACCGCAGCGGATACGTTGGATAAAATCGTTGCAACGACAATAAAAAAGCCTGCCATAATTGCACGGATAAAAAACTTTACAGGATAGTGTTCACAGATGTCTGCCTTTCCTTGTGCGGCACCTGCCATTGTTTCCACATCTTTTGTCAACATTTCTTCTTCCTCTTTTTCTATCCGTATTTACGCTAAAACTTTCTGAATTTTATCACGCATCTGTGCTTCGCCCATCACATGAACGATAGACCATAAATCCGGTGTATTGGCTTTTCCGGTTACTGCAATACGGATAACTTCCGCAATATCGGATACATTGCCCTTGAAAGCTTCAGGATTTGCCTTGTATGCCTTCATATCGGAAGCGTAGCCGTGCTTGTCCGCAATCGCCTTTAACTTGTTAAACCATTCGGAATTGTCGTCTTCATGGTTATACATGGAAAGATACTCGTTCAGAATCGTCTTGACATCTTCCGTATCCATGCGGAATTCATCCTTTTCCTGTGTATCTTCCATATCAAAGAAATAGCCGATCATTTCAAAAATCTGCTTTGCATACATGAAATCTTTTCTTCTGCGCTTCATGCCGATACCCATGTACAGGCGCAGGATTCCAAGCATTTTTTCCTTATCGGCAAACCAGATGTTCTTCTTTTCCGGTTCATTTTCCTCTGCCCAGTCATATAAGAAGTCATAAAGCTCATCCTCTGAAAGCTTTGATAACTCATTTTTACAGATATTATGTAACTTATCCTTATCAAATAATGCGCCGGATGTACTCATCTTATCCAGTGAGAACGGGAATTCGTTGATATCCTTGTCCGGGAACTTTTCATGCCATTCTTCAAAGTTGGAATTGAGCAGTGTCATCAGATAAACCTTCATCGTATACGGATGATAACCGTCTTTTCTGTAGTAATCAAGTGACAGTTCAGGGTCTTTTCTCTTGGATAACTTTCTCTTTCCGCCTGTTTCTTCATCAAACTTCATTAAATGTGCCGTATGGGCATACTTTGGCATCTTAAAGCCCAATACATGGAACAGTTCATAGTGAATCGGTGCTGATGCAAGCCATTCGCCGCCACGGACAACAACCGTTGTACGCATTAAATGGTCATCAATCGCATGGGCAAAATGATAGGTTGGAATCCCGTCTTTCTTTAATAAGACAATATCGTGAATATTTTCAGGAAGTTTTACTTCGCCCTTGATTTCATCGACAAATACGATTTCCTTATCCGGGCTTCCCTGTGAACGAAGTCTTAATACATACGGCTTTCCGGCTTTGATATTGGCTTCGATTTCTTCATCGCTTAAATTGCGGCAGGTTGCATACTTTCCGTAATAACCGGTCAGTTCTTTCGCTTCTTCCTGCTGCTTTCTGACTTCTTCCAGTTCCTCTTCCGTACAGAAGCAAGGATACGCCAGTCCTCGTTCTACAAGGCTTTTTGCATAGACATGATAAATATCTACACGCTGTGTCTGATAATACGGACCGTAGGCATTGCGCTCGTCATCGTCCGGGTAGCCTGCACCCTCATCAAATTCAATATTAAAATAACGCAGTACATTGATAACGGTATCAACCGCACCTTCTACCGTTCTTTTGGCATCTGTATCTTCAATTCTTAAATAAAACTTACCACCGTTTCTATGTGCAAGACGTTCATCCGTCAATGCACTATAGAGATTTCCCAGATGAATAAATCCCGTCGGACTCGGTGCGAGTCTTGTTACCTCCGCTTTATTTGGCAGTTTTCTATAAGGGTACTTCTCCTCATAGTATTCCGGTGTTTTGGTTACATCGGGAAATAATAATTCAGCAAGTTTTTGATTATCCATTTTTTCCTCCATTATGCTAAAATACATCTTTTTTCACACTTATATAGTTTATTGCATTTAATGTAAAAAATCAAGTTTATTCCAGCATACTGTTCATTCTCTCCATCTTTTCTTCTGCTTCGTAAATCAGACGGCTGCATTCGGTTAATTCCTCTCTGAATTCCGAATAATCCCCCTGATATTCGCCTTTGCTGTTAATCGCTTTATAGCTGATATCATGTTCTAAGCTTGCCCACAAATCCATAGCCATTGTCCGAATCTGAATCTCAACCGGAACCATCTGCTTTTTATTCATAAAAAAGACCGGCACACGGATAATGAGATGATAACTGCGGTAGCCGTTTTCCTTCGGATGTTCGATATAATCTTTGACTTTCATAACTTCAATGTCGTCCTGCGCCAGAATTCTGTCACGTATAAAATATACATCTTTAATATACGGACAGACAATTCTTACACCCGCGATGTCGTAAATGTT
Source organism: Lachnospira intestinalis (assembly GCF_040095895.1). Taxonomy (NCBI): domain Bacteria; kingdom Bacillati; phylum Bacillota; class Clostridia; order Lachnospirales; family Lachnospiraceae; genus Lachnospira; species Lachnospira intestinalis. Next base: position 206,516 of record NZ_JBBMFS010000004.1, on the reverse strand, counting down.
ATTGCACGCCGCACCAATCGTCAAATCCAGATTTTTCTTCTGTAATTTTCCCAGAATACTGCCCGCAGATTTCAAACGGGTATCAATATGATGCACCGGACAGCGCACATTTTTATAGCGCGACTCATCTTTGATAATTTCAATCCGCGCCGTTGTCACATTCATTGCCGCATTGTACATTCTTAAAATCGGCTCGATGACTTTCCGGAATTCTTCCGAAATATCTGCCACGCGCACCATACTACCGTTATAGACCAGACCGGTTTCGATTTCTTCTATAGTCAGTGCATCGTTTTGCACCACCTCAAGCTGGGTCGGCTCTATCCGCTGTGTTTCTATATTTTCTATGTTTTTTGTAACATCTGTCTGTACTTCTTTTTCCATATCCTTCACCGCTTTGTATGTAGTTTATATGGTAAGTATAACACCGGGGGGTATAAAATACTATTAAAAGGGGGTTAATATTGATAAAACTTTTAAACAAATAATTGACAAATACACTTTATATACCTGATACATGCTTTGCGCAGTTATAACGCTCGTTATCAACATTAAACAACGCAAAAAGAAGCGCCCTCGTCCTGTCAGATGATGCGCTATTTTCTGTAGAATATTATCCCGCCGTCGGCTAGGTTTCATCTAGTCGATAGCTCTCTTGTTAAATATGTTATACCGTCCGGTTAAAAATGTGTCAATACTCATTAAAATATTTTCATGCTAAAAATCATATAACAGGCAATATGTCAGCGAATTCAGCCATGTTTTTTCATTTTTCCGATACACTGATAAAGAATTGACAACACAGGAATTAACAGTCACTTTTTCAAATTCGGTATCCGTCTTTTGATAAAAATGCCCGGTCTGGCTGATAACATAATAATCCTGTCCTGTCTTTCCCAGATAAATCATGACATGTCCAGGAAAGCCCAGTACCGCACCCGGACGCAGACGGGTCAGAATCTGCTCTTTTTCTTCTTTGGAATACGATGTCAAATCCATAAAAATATCCAGTCCCTTAAGACTTTGCAGCCCCGTTGTGTCTTTGGGCAGGCAGATACCAAAGCACGCAAAAATATCGTGTACCATCATGGAGCAATCCCTCGAGTCCAGACTGCCGCCCCAGCCATAGACTTCACCCAGCATTGAAAAAGTCAGTTTCAGAATATTTTCTGCCGTGCACGGTAAAAAGCCGCAAACCGCTCCCGCCGCCTGTGTCAGCTGTATCGCTCTTTCTTCATACTGACCGTTTTGATTTTTTACCGGAAATAATGCGGCAATATTTCCATTATAGGGAATTCCCGCAAATTCTTTTTCATTACATTTTTTCAATATTGTTCCCATATAAAGCGGTATCTGTGATACACACTTATCTTTTGGATTACACTCTGTCCTCCAGCGGCTTGCCGTAATCACATAAAAATCCGGTTGTCGTCCATTTCTTTGCTGTATGTCACAGTCACTGCCACCGCAATCCGCAATACAGTCTTTGCGTACCCAGCCTGCGGCATTACGTGCATACAAATAGTACCATTCTTTACACAAGCTTTCGCGCACAATCACTACCGGCTCATTGGGCAATAACACCGTAATTTGATTGTCCCCATCTTTTTCTGTCCAATCACACGGACTTTCCTGCCATGCACCCAGCTTCTTTTTTACATCTGCACGGCTGATACAGATTCCCGGCCAAACCGCGGGTGAATATTCTTTTACTATTTCTTTAATATCAAACATATCTCCCGTTTCAAGACACCTGCAATAAATCTGCCGATTTAACCGCTCTATTTCTTCCTTCGTGTAAATCAGCCGGTCTTTTTCCTGCATTTTGTCAAGCCAGTACATCACATCTGTTATTGACATGTTTATTCGTTCATCTGTACCCTGTTTATCTGCAATCTGCACTATACCCATCTGCTCATTTTTACAATCTGCCATAAAAAAATCCTCCCATGCGTCTGACAGCGTTTCATCTGTTTTAACGTATGGGAGGATTTTTATTTTTATGTCTGTTTTACTGTTTTGTTTCCTTCCCAGCCCCATAAGCCACATTCTTTTCACGAATCTGGGATACGAGCTGGCGTCTGTACGCGCGACACCCGAATTCGTTCCAGTATTTTTTCTGTTCCAACTTGATAACTTCAAAGCGCGTTTCCAGAATATCGGATTTGTAGCTGGTCTGCGGTGCTTCGCCCGGATAAAATACCGTAATTGAATCTTCATATCCCGCATGAAGTCCGTATTTATGAGCAAAAGCTTCTGATTCCGCTTTCTCTACAAACATAATGTGCGCATAATAGCCAACCAGATAAGAAAAATAATCCACGTCAAATTTTTCCGTCCATTCCTTGTCTGCTGCCATAAAGACAATCACCGGAAACTTTCTGTCCGGATTGGCAATCAGGCTGTCCATTTCCGCCGCATTTTCCGTATCAACATGATGAACACTCTCGCGGAGCCGTACCACATCACAGATTCCGATATTGTCCGCAATTTCACCATAAAAATTCGGTCTGGAAAATAAAATATTTTCATTATCCCGGTACCGTTCCTTTGGCTCTGCATATTCATTCAGCACCGTAAAAAGCAGTCCTTTTTCGTCTTTTTTGACAACCGCCTCTGAAATCCAGATACGGGAAGATATTCTAGTATCAAAATGCGTGGTATATTCTTTAAAATAGCATTTTTCCTCATCATAGTCAACCAGCACACTGTATCCCGGCGTACTGCCGCTGTAACCGGCAACCTGCTCCGGTATATCAGAAAAGACCTCATTAAAGCGGGACTTTACCCATGAATAAATGTATCCTGCCGCCTTGCGGAACGCGTCTTCTGTCTTTAAATTAGCCGTTTCTATGTATGTCTGTGCCTGAAAAACTTTATATCTTCCCAGTGTCTTAAACGGTTCAAAACGCTTGCGCCTGCCGCTGTTTTCCGTTTCCTGATGAGCTGCCCTGTCGCGCTTTGCAAAAACTTCCTTCAACCGCTCATCATTCGGGCCGATCTGATTGACAATACGGATAATATTATTAACATTTAACTGCACACCCTTATCCGATGTATTATTCCAAAGCTGTGCAATTGTTTTTCCGCGGTCAAAACGGTAAAACTGCTTTGCAAGCTCCGTATCTCTGTTTAAAATTTCTTCAATTTCAGGATACATCGGCGTATTGTCCAGTTTCAGCCTGTAATGGCATCGTATCATGTCGCACCACAGCTTATCCTTATAGTGCTGGTGTCCCAGATCCTCTAGCAGCTGTACAATAGAATCATCGCACAGCTCCAGTGTTGCCAGAATACTGTTCATCTTGCGTGCCAGCGCTTCATTACCGATACCGAATGCCGAACCTTTATAGCGCAGATCATGTTCAATCTCGTGCCACCCTTCAAAGGAGTTGGTTCTGACCTGTACTTCAAAAGTACTGTCAACATAATCTGCCAGTGACGGATTGACAATCGTCTTGCTTAAATATGCCGGCAGCTTAAAAATTCCGTTGACCTTCATTGCCTTAAACTCATATTCATTGTTTTCCGTGGTTTCCCACTTGCCGGGCTCGACAAACAGCGTATCCAGCAGCCTCATACAGATTTCCAGATCATCACTGAAATACAGCATAATCCGGATTCCGATTAAATCCTGCATTTTCTTATCTTCGTTTTCCGTGCCTTTCCGCCGGTAATCCTTAAATATCAGCTTGTTGACCATCGAATCTACCGCTTTAACACGATATGCCACTCTGTAATAAAACCCCGCCTTTTGTAACTTTTCTTCCAGAATACTCAGCAAATCTACTTTCACAATATCAGGTACAACAATTTTTTCAACATTTTCTTTGGTAAACAGCGGGTTTATTTTCTTATTATCCATACTAATCCCCATTCCACAGGCATTTTAATACCGGAGGAGTCGCAAACCGAATTTATTCAGTTCTGCGATAAAAAGCGGCTTTATGGTGCCTGCGACACAAAGCACAACGTCAAGTTACACGCCCCCGTTTATTTATAACGAATATTTTACACCAAAATCGCATCGGTTTCCGGAACAATTGTCAGATCACGATAATTACACGAATCATTTAGGTCTATTTCTTCCCCATCCCACAGCCTGATTAACGGTCGCAGCGGATTCCATTTATTTGCCGCCACAATGCCTTCTCTGCCGTCTGAGAGCATCACTTCCGTCCCGGACGGATAGATTGCCACAGACTGAATAAACGCCTCTACCACATCTCTGTCAAAAAATCTGCCGCATCCGCCCATCAGATACTCAACTGCTTCCGAACGTGCATAAGGTACTTTATACGGTCTTTTGGATGTCAGTGCATCAAACACATCCGCTACGTGAATGATTTTTGCATAAATGTAAATATCATCACCTACGAATCCATTCGGATACCCGCTGCCGTCTTCATTTTCATGATGGGACAGAATCCCGGCACGGATTGTTGAACTAATATCCATGCGCTGCCGCAGAAAATCAAAAGCTATCTGCGGATGCTGCCTGATATGTTCGTACTCACTCTCCGTTAACGGTCCGGGCTTATTTAAAATTTCCGGATTTAACATCAGTTTACCAATATCATGCAGCATGGCGGAAATACTGACCTCTTTTAATTTTTTCTTATTAAACCCTAAATTGAGCGCAATGACTGTACTCATGACCGCCACATTGACAGAATGACGGTACGTATAATCATCAAACATTCTTAAATCAATCATATCCAGACGGATTGGCGGCCGTGACAGAATCTGTTCCACAATCCGTTCCGCAACTTTCATGCAGGCATCCAGATCACCACGCTGCAAGGCTTCTACCCCTTCATTGCGCAGTTCCTGTGTAACGATATCCTGTACTTCAATGTCTTTTGCCAGTTCATCTTCCACATAAAAACCCGGCAGTCCCCGCGCTTTTAATTTTCTGATATAATCCCTGGTCATAATGGTACCTGTTGCCAGCAGTACTCTGTTAATACTGTCATATATGGGCATTGCCAGTACCATGTTATCCTTTGCCTTTTCTATCGCAACATAACGCATAAACTATAAACTTCCCCCTTGTATCTTTTAAAACGTATATGTAATCCGCGCCTTTAGCAGCTGTTTTATATCCTCTGTTGTAAATGATGCTTCTGCCGCATGGTACAGAAATTCTTTTATCTGCGTATCCCCAAATGCAAATGTATCTGCAAGCAGCTGATATTCGTGCTGTATGCAGGTATCCGATACCGTCATATTATCGGTGTTAATTGTCACTGCCACTCCAGCATCCATTAACTGACGGATGGGATACTGTCCAATGAAATCGACAACTTTCGTATTTAAGTTACTGGTCGGACATAATTCCAGTGTAATGTGATGTTCTTTTAACAGTTCCATCGTTTCCGCATCATATGCGGCACGAATTCCGTGTCCGATACGCGCAGCACCCATTGCCACTGCTGCACGGATACTCTCTGTACCTGCTGCCTCACCTGCATGAATCGTAACCGGTATGCGTAACTGCTTTGCATAGGCAAATAAATCCGCATACTGCTCTGTCGGATACAATGCCTCCGCTCCGGCAAGGTCTACTGCACACACACCGCTTCCCAGATGTCTTGCAGCTTCTTCAACCGTAATTTTATTTTGCTGTCCATTGTCACTGCCACGCATACAGCATAAAATAATACCCGCGTGAATACTCTCCGGCTTCACACCTGCCACACTGTAAAGCCCCGCTTTCACTGCTTCAATCACTTCATTCTGACTCATCCCTTTCTGTGTATGAAGCTGTGGTGCGAAACGGACCTCACAATACTGCACACCCTGCCCTTCTAATTCAGTCAGCAGATCGTGCATACATTTTTCAAGTGCCTCCGGTGTCTGCATCAGCGTCAGCGGAAATTCAAACTTTGTCAGATACTCATTCAAATCCCGGCAGCCTGCAGGCACGGAGAGTTTTTTCTTTAATTCCCCGTCTGTCATCTGCAGTGTGATTCCTTGCTGCTCTGCCAGTTCCTTTACCGTATGCAATGGCAGAGAGCCGTCTAAATGCAGATGCAAATCTATTAAACAGTTTAAATTTTGTATATTCATCTTTATAATTTACCATTTTTTTATCATAAAAACAATTCCTTCCGCCCATAAAATTGTAAATATCATTATAAATTTGCCTATTTGTTGTTTTTATGATATACTAATAACATCAAATTAATCGGTTTTTAAATGGAGAAATTATTATGGCAATACATGAATCTGCGGAAAATTATCTTGAAACTATTTTAATGCTCAGCAAGGAACGTCCTGTTGTACGTGCTGTTGATATTGCAAATGAACTGGACTTTAAAAAATCCAGCGTCAGCATTGCAATGAAAAATTTAAGAGAGGCGAATCACATCACGGTCACAAAAGAAGGCTACATTTACCTGACAGAATCCGGTCAGAAAATCGCCGAAACCATTTATGAACGCCATCAGTTATTATCTTCGTGGCTGACAACACTGGGTGTTGACCCAAAGGTTGCGGAAGATGATGCCTGCAGGATTGAACACGTTATCAGTCCGGAAAGCTTTGAAGCGATTAAAAAGCATGTCAACCGGCATTAGACTTTTAATTTTTTATTACAAATAACAAAACAGGCATACATGTCAGAAACCGAAATGCTCTTGACATATATGCCTGTCTTTTTTATGCTTTTTATTCTATCTATTTTTATCCAGCCTGCATTTATCCTGCATTTTATTTTGCGTAATCCTTGTAATCGGCAGTATGCAGGATTTCTTCGGCATGTGCAATCTCCTCTTTTGTCGGCGGCATTACATCGCCAAGTTCGTATGGAATTCCTAAGTTTTCCCACTTAAATACACCCAGTGTATGATATGGCAGGATTTCAAAACGTTCTACCGTCTTTAACGAGCCGACAAAATCTCTTAACTTTTCTAAATCTGCATCATCTGTTGTAATTCCCGGTACTAATACATGACGAATCCACATTGCCTTTCCGTTGTCTGATAAATACTGTGCCAGATCTAAGATATTGCTGTTTGTCCAACCCGTCAGTTTCTTGTGTTTTTCATCATCAATCTGCTTAATATCGAGCATAAAAAGGTCTGTCACCTTCATGAGTTCATTAAATTTGCTAAAGAACGGTTCTTCTCTTGTAAAAGGATTGCCGGACGTATCCAGTGTCGTATGCACGCCCTTTTCCTTTGCCAGCTTAAACAGCGCAATCACAAAATCAATCTGTAACAGTGCTTCTCCGCCACTGACTGTAATACCGCCGTTCTTTTTCCAGTAGTTGCGGTAACGGTATGCTTTGTCAAAAACTTCCTTTGCCGTCAGTTCTTCTCCGCCTTCCATTGCCCATGTTTCCGGGTTGTGGCAGTATTTACAGCGCATGTGGCAACCCTGTAAAAATACAATATAGCGCACACCCGGTCCGTCTACCGAGCCGAAGCTCTCTACAGAATGTATTTTCCCTTTAATTTCCTGTGTATATTCCATTTTTTAATTTCCTTTCTTGTTTTCTATCTCTTATCCATTAGTCTCTCTTATTTTTTCTGTGATATTCTACTTTTGACACTCTTATCATTATATAAAGCTATCCCGCTAAATTCAAGCCGCTTTTTGCACATTTTGCGCAAATGCACGTTTTCTTACAATATAATAAGCGGATGTCATGACAATGCCTGTCACGACCCATGAAATCGGATAAATAATCACCAGTACCCAGAATTCATGCACGGCACGGCAAACCGTTGAAACCCAGATTAACCGCAGGACACAGGAACCTAAAAATGTGATGACTGCCGGTGTCAGTGAATGTCCAAAGCCGCGCATTGCGCCTGCGCTGATTTCATAAACAGACGTCAGAAGTTCAAGTGTCGTCGCTATTAAAATTCGTGTCATGGCATATTCAAGCACCGCCGGATCTGTGGTGTAAAAGCGAAGAAACATGCCGCGCCCAAGAACAAACACCATAGAGAGCAGTCCGCAGGATACCAGTGAAAATACCATGGATATATGAAAAATTTTCTTACAGCGTCCATAGTCGCCCGCACCGTAATTCTGACTGGTAAATGTCACCGTTGCCTGCGCAAAAGCATTGACAAGAAAGTATGTAAAATATTCATAATTCAGTGCTGCCGCAGAACCCGCAATCGCATCCGAGCCGAAGCTGTTAATTGCACTTTGTATACACACATTGGCAATTGAAAACATCATGCCCTGTATTCCTGCCGGAACACCAATGACCAATATCTTTTTTAACTCTGCCGGTGCTACTGCCAGTTTACGAAATTCCAGCCGTATCGGTGCGGATTCATGTGTCAGTATGTATACGATAATGCCTGAACTGACCATATTGGATATAACAGTGGCTATGGCAACCCCTGAAACGCCCATTTTAAATCCGATAACCAGCACAAGATTTAACACCGTATTTATCACACCCGCAACAATCAGGCTGTAGAGCGGACGTCTGCTGTCACCTGTACTTCTAAGGATGGATGAACCGAAATCATACAGCATGATAAACGGCATACCGAGCAGATAAATTCTCAAATAAACTACCGCTAAATCTATAACGTCATCCGGTGTCCCCATAAGGCTTAATACCGGCTTTGCAATAAACTGTCCGAATATCATAACAAAAATGCCGCTCACCAAGGCGACCACAATAGCCGTATGAATTGCCGCCTGAATATTCTTTTCTGAGCGCTGTCCGATATAATGTGCAATAACAACATTTGAACCGAGTGAAATGCCGATAAATAGGTTAATCATCAGTGCAATCAGCGAACTGTTGCTGCCGACTGCCGCCAGTGCCTGACTGCTGGCAAACCGTCCGACAACTGCCGTATCAATGGAATTAAAAAGCTGCTGTAAAATACTGCTTGCCGCAAGTGGCAGTGCAAAAATCAGGATTTTATTCCACAGCGTGCCATGTGTCATATCCATTGTATTTTTATTAGTTTTACTCATTTTTTGAAGCCTCCTTTTTGTCTCGCTTATTTTCATACATATAGTGGTCAGCCTTATCAAACAGCACCCGGAGCGTGCAGTCCGTATAATCCTTTGAAAATGCCCAGCCATATGCATAACTGATTGTCTCGTTTCTGCCGTACCGGTTAAACTGGTCTACTTCCTCCTGTAACTGATTTAAAATATTTTCAACTTCCTCTTTGGATGTATCACAAATAACCACTACAAATTCATCGCCTCCGTACCGTCCGACAAAATTCTTCATTGGAACAACATTTCTTAAAAGGCGTGCAAAATTCATAATCAACTGGTCGCCAACTGAATGCCCCAGCGTATCATTGGTAATTTTTAAATTATTCAAATCAAAAATAATACAAGCAACCTCACCTTTAATTGCTCTCATATCATGAAAAATTTCCTCACAGCGGCTCTTATTAGGCAGTCCCGTATGTAAATCAATATAGGCTTTCTGCTCTAAAATCTTGTTCTTTCTGGTTATCCGGACTGCCGAAACCATCTGCATTATCATTAAGATCACTAAAATCAGCATATCCACCGCAGATGCTGTCTCCAGTGCGCGAATTTTTCCGGCCGTCTGCACGGAATAATTCTCGGCTGCAAAAACCGTTTCATCTGCCATATCAAAATAAGTTTCACTCACTTCTACAATATCGGTATCTTCATATCCAAGCTCACGCACCTTGCGAATCTGTCTTTTTAAATTTCCCCAATACTCTATCTGTGCATCCAGCTTCTTATTATAATCTGTATCATCCAGTGTTATCAGATTGTAATTGCCGTCCCCATACTTTAATCCATTTAAAATATCGTCTAAATACTGAATCAGTTCATCGTTCTGATAACCGGTAATTTCAAGCTTTACCTCCCGCTGTGTCGCACCTCGCACCAGCCCCGCATAATTAATAACCCTTGCTGTTCCCTGTAATCTGCCGATTTCGCTCATAAGCAGAATTACAAGTATCATTAAAATCAGAATCAATACACTCTGTACTACCGTTTCCATTGTCCGTATTTTTTTGTTTTTATTTAATTCTGCACTACTCATGTCGTTTCTCGACTCCCTTCATTTTCTTCTTTATCAAACTCAAAAGCTGATGGCACAAGTAGCATATAAATCAGCTCTGCACCGGAAAGAATCGTATCTGCGCCATATTTATTTGCAATTCCTGTCATCCTATTGTAGTACAAAGTACTTCTGTATTTCAATATAAATTTTTACAGAGTCACCCAAAAGCAACTGTCACTTTTCCATAAAAAATTCTCCCCTATTCTTTTGATAAATCCGGAATAAGGGAGAATTATAAAAATTTGATAAAAATTTAAGCACAAAACAACAAAATTATAACCGCTTTCCTGCTTCGTCCGTGTCAATCATTGCCTGAATGAAGCGTTCTTTTGTCGGTATGCCCGGAACATATGTCCATTCAACCACACTGGCGGCCTTGTCTGCAATTTTCACTAAATCTTCTCGTGAAATTTCAAGTTCGTCTAATGTAACCGGCAGTCCGACAGATTTATTAAACTGCATAATGCGGTCACGCTCTTCTAACTGTCCGTCATAGGTCAGCAGGCAAAGCACACCGAACGATACAATTTCACCATGCAGATGTCTTTCGCACTGCGGCAGTGTCGAAGCCCCGTAGTAAACACAGTGCGCCAGTGAACTGTTGTAATAGTAATTGTCCTTCGGATCCGGCTGGTTTTCGTGTGTTGCAAAATTTGAAACAATCCCCGTTGAAATGATAATATCGAGTGCGACCTGCTCTAACGCAAAATCCGGCTTGTTATTTCTGCACGCTTCCAGTGCCTTTGCACCGTACTCAACAAGCGGTGTTGTACAAACCTTGGAAATGCACTGTCCCATAAGCGGTGTATGGTAAATAAATTTATCCCTGCTGGCAAATAAAACCTCGCACTCTTTGGATAAAGCATCGCCGATTCCCGCCCATAAAAGCTTTTCCGGTGAATCTGCAATAATCTTTGTATTCACAAATGTATGATAAGACGGCGCATGCATATAGTAATATTCCTTAAAAGAACCATCCGGATTGTACATAACGGTAATTGCCGTACATGCCGCACAGTTTGATGCCAGTGTCGGGAAAGTAAAAAACGGTTTGTCTAACATATCGGCAAGTGTCTTTACCGTATCACAGGCACGTCCGCCACCCACGCCAAACAGCATATCAGCCTCCTGCACACGGCTGTCTGCCTTTAACATTTCCACATTTTCATAGTTAGAATCACCGCCGTACCATATGTAATCCAGGATTTGAACGTCCGAACCTTGAACAGCCGCATCTAACTCCTGTCTTGCCTTTTCCATGGCAGTCTTTCCGCCGATAACGACTGCGGTCTTTCCGTATTTTCTTGTAACATACGGTATCTGTTGATAGCAGTCCTCACCTACACTATAGCTTGGTAAAAATACACTGTAACTTAACATTTTTCTTCCTCTTTTCTTCCAGTCGTACATATTTTCACACCACTCCCGTTTCCTAAACGACTTTGCAGTAAAACGGTAATACACCGCTCACAAACCTGATAAATTCGGTTCTGTAACAAGTGGCATGAATATTTATTCATACTATACGACTTTCAATTCGGAAATTCAATGGTCTGTATACAATTCCCTGTATATTTTTACGGACAAAAACTGGACACCCGCCCTAATGCAGATGTCCTGTAACGCTTTTTCTTTATAACTTTTAAAATGCCGCACGGTAGATTTCCAGAATCTGTTCTTCCGTCAGTTCAACATAATTGTTTCTTAACAGTCTTTGCTGTGTCTGAATGACGTCTTTTGCAAACTGCGCAAGGTCACTTTCCCTGACACCGAATTCCTTTAACGGTGCTTTCTTTAAAACCTTATCCATTAAAGCATACAGTGTCTCAAGCGACGTATCCGGTGTAACATGAAGGCTTTCCGCAATCAGTGCTTCCAGTTCGTTGATTCTGCCGTCCGGACATAACTTTTTATACATTTTCATAACGTCCTGAAACATTAACTGATTGGACTGTCCGTGCGGAATGTGATATACCGAACCGAGTGGATAGGCACACGCATGAACGGCGGCACAGCCCGCATAACCAAACCCCAGTCCTGCCCAGTTGGAAGCCTCTAAAAATTCTGCAGCATACCTTTTCCACGCCTCTTCTCCGCCTTCCTTTACCACCTTATCCCAGCAGGTAAGAATCAATTTTAATGCTTCTGACGAGAAAAGTCTTGAAATACTGCAACCGTTCGGGCTTAAAAAGGATTCTGCACTGTGAACCATTGCATCAATCGATGATGTCGCAAATACCTGATACGGCATGGAATCCAAAAGATTTGTAATCAGAACCGCCTTATCTGCGAGCATGGCATCGGATGCCAGTCCCATTTTTACACCCTTGCTGACACGGTTCATGACGGAAATGTTTGTCACTTCACTGCCCGTTCCGCAGGTGGTCGGTACGATAATCAACGGATGTCTTTTTTCAAGTTCACTGACATGGTCGTATAAATCATCGACTTTATCCTCAGGGGCTGCAACGGCAACCGCCTTTGCAATATCAATAACTGTACCGCCGCCGATTGCAACAATCCGGTCAAAGTTCTTATCCCGCAGCGCATCAAGAATTGCATCGACCGCACCGTCTGTCGGTTCGCCTTTTCCGTACTTTTCACGGAAAAGTGTCTGTACACCGAGTGAGAGCGGCTCTACATACTGCTTATAAGTATGCTCACCACAAAGGACTAAATCCTTTTCCCCAAGCTGTGCTTCTTTTGCAAATTGTTCAAATGTATCGTATTCTTCAATTTCTGTTTTTATTGAAAACCCTTTCATGCTTCTTTATGCCCCTTTCTTTGCCTATTGTTCGTCTGCTGTAAATCTTGATTTCTGTTCTATAGTCTGCTTATCTGCTATGCGTTTAACGCTTCTTTTAATGCTTCTTCAAAAATTTCAAGTCCCTTTTCCATCTGTTCATCCGTCATGGTAAGCGGTGCAAGGAAAAAGGAGCAAATACTTCATGCCTTCATATCAAAATTATCTTGCAATATTATGTTTTCACCTACACTACCAGTCTTTTCTTCACTATTTAATGCTTTTCTCGCCTCACTAAATGCCTCATAATATGTCATTTTCAATGCTGAATGAACCTGCGACTCTGCTTTTGTTTCTTTTTCCTGCCAGCCTACTCCCCCTGTATAGGTCAAAACTTCTTCGCCAGCTTCATTGTATACATGAATTGCCGAGCCTGTCCCTGTTCCCTGATATTTTGCCTCATAAGGTATTCCAAACAGCATACAGAGCCATTTTTTGTCTGCTTCCTCAACTTCTTTCATTGCTGACATATTACCTGAATTCATTGATTGACTAAACTTTCCAATTAAAGCAGCTCTATTCGGGGCTACTTTGCTTACTTCCGTCTTTCTCAAATTCATAAATGCATTTCCCATATATACATTGTCCTGTGCATCTTTTTTTGCCAGATCAACAATCTTCTCTTTTAAAGAATCTGTTAATTTCCATTTGTTTTGTTCAGAAGGTTTAGAAACATTTTTATTCGATGTGTTCCACACTTTTGCTGTGCTATAATTATTTGATATTTCCATTTAATTGAATTACCTCTCTGTTCTGTCATTTATGTAATCATACAATTCCTTATATGACAGATATCGCATAAATATTTTTCCCATATCCAGCTACCTGCACTGTAACATACACATATCCATCACTTTTTATTTGCGCTGCAACTACCTTTACGCTTGACACTGCTGGTGCAGGAGCTTGAACTGAAATTCCAGGTGTCACATTTTCATCAACTGTATTTATCATTCCTTCATCCGTAAAAGAATCATACCAAATGCTTTTTCATCAAAATCTGCTTCTGCCATATATGGATTTATATTTTCATTTTCCTGAGTAACACATTCTGTACTAAATTGAGGGATATTATCCTGCTTACGTCTAGTTTCACACGGCACACCATTCATAGAATAATTAGAATTAATCTGCATATTGCAAATCCTCCTTAGTACACATTAAATCTCAAACTCATTGTATTCCACGGAGAATTTGCCGAAGTGGAATTTGCTGTAAATGTTCCAGCTTCATATTCACTTCCTTCATATGTCCAAAGGCAATAGTATCCATATGTCAAATTTTAGTATCTACCGTTGACTGAGCAAGAGATTTCTTAGCTTCTATTGATTCTCTTGTAACATTATCTAATGCTCCCTCTTTGATTGGCTTACCAATTTCCCAGTTAGGATCAGCCGTTTTTGCTGCATCATAAAATGCCTGTCTGTAAATTCTCTCATATTTTTCAAGAGTGTACCCGGCAGCCAGTCTGTCTTTCTTCTGCATTTTACGATACAAATTGTTATATACATCTGAGCGTCTTGTTGTATCACCATTGCATACACCATTTTCACGCAGAAATTCTTTTTTTGTCAGTTCATACATTTCTTCTTTGCTGCTATCCGGAATTGATATAATCTTTTTTCTCGAACTTTCATTTTCATCTGTCACTAAAAGTCCTGACAATCCATTTACAGGATTAATATAATCTCCGTCCTTATCATAATGACTCATCAGATTTTTTATTCCCTGAATATTGCCATACATTGCACCATTTCCAGCAGACATCATTTGTTTTACAGCAGACTTATATTGTTTACTATTCGTGTTAATTCCGGCAGCTTTTAATTGTGCTTGAACAGAACTGCTATTCAACTGGGACAACTGAAAACTACCTATTGAATTCACTCCTGATGTTCCAAATGATTTTTGAAATAAAAAAGCATAATCCGTTATCCTTGACATAAACCAACCTCCTTGTCTGTCTACATTTTATGTATTGTAAATTAACAATGTCTACTCATGTATATGCTGCTCACAGCTTTTCTCAATGAAATTAATATTATCTGAAATATATATTATGTCTTTTAATCTTTACTTAATTTTAACATTAGAAAAAAAGGTTTTCAATACTCATTGCAGAAAATCACGATATAAGCAAAAATCAACAGAACAGAAAGTAAAAAAACTTTGTCTATTCTTATTCCCTCAATTTGAATACCGAAACCATACCGCTATCCCTGCCTTTTATCAACTTTTCCAAACTTCCGTTTTGTAGCTTTCATCTGTTCAAAAGCAGAATCGACCTGACAGTTGATTGCACCTATAAGCCTTCCATCCTGTGTTTTCTCCGGATTCATCACATAATCAAGAGATCTCTTTAGATGTTTTCCGTGAAAATGCCCACCACAATCCTTCATATTAAGGATTTTACTGATTGCCAATCTTTACCACCGCCTCATCTACCTTCTGATTCAGTTTCCGCATATAAGCTATCAGCTGTGTCTTATCTTCCTTGGAATACAGCCCGGCATTATTGTTAAATACTATCTGGTTGATATTTATTCCAATTCTGTTGACTTCATTAATGAGTTCCTTCAGAATCTTCCTTATTTCCGGATAATCATTTGGTTTCTGACTGATAAGAAGACGGATATACTCAGAATCATTTTTAAATCTTCTTCTTTTATCCGTTCTGACGATACCAGTGCCAGCACAGACCCTGTCTGGGAAAGCATTAAAATATCCGATGCCGTATAAAAGGAAAATTCCATACTGATAATATGGCGCAGTTCCCGCCCCAGTGCCAGCGAATCCCCGTTCTGATTCTGTGCTGCCTTTAACGCAAATTCAACCACACAGAACCCGCCTGAAAGGTCCACATTTAAGTATCGTGCCTGTGCTAAAATGCTTTCTCTGTTTAAATGTTCTGAATCCAGAATTGAAATAAAAGCTGTTCCTCCAGATTTTTATTGTTTTCCTCCAGCACAAGTTTGTTGCAGAGTATCTGGAAGAGGTCTATCAGCGGATATTTCTCCGGCAGTTCAAACAGCGGCAGGTCATTTTCATCGGCATACTGTATCAGTTCATCGGAAATCTGCAAAATAAATCCACCGGACAATATTTTTCATACCGCCTGCTCCTGCTCTTAAAAGCAGTACATTTTCCAATTCCGGTATCTTTACCATATCTTCACAGTTCATGTTTTACCAGTCCTTATTATAAAGAAATTTTATTCATTCCCGATATATATTTTTAATTTCTTCTCACTGTCCAGTCTGCATGCCATAATGACCGACATTATTATGTATCTTACGACCTCTTTTGTGATCTCTTCTTCAAAACGCGCTTTCATTTCAGCCGGGTATCCCGACACTAAAAAATGCACCCGGTAGTTATCGTCTTTTCTTGATAAAAATGCGCTGACATACAATCCGTTTAAAACCGCAGTCACAATCTCGTCATCTGTCACTTCGATATTAATTTTGTATCCTGCGGAAGTAAAGGAAATTTTCCCTTCCCTGTTGTGAAATCTCGCGTCTGCAATTTCCGCAATTGAATAATTGTCCGTCTGCTGCATCATCGCCCCGATAACCGCCGTTTCCAGTTCATTTTTCACAATATAATCATAACATTCCTTCGGTGTTTTAAACATTTTCTTTTTCCATTTCTTCGTTAATGTAGTCTTCCGATGCAGCCATTGCCGCCAATGTCATAGTCAGCAGCTTTTCCAGTTCCCATCCGAGCTGTTCTGCGCCGCGCTCAATGACTTCTCTGGAACAGCCTGCCGCAAATCCTTTGCTTTTATATTTCTTTTTTAAGGACTTTAATTCCATATCCTTTGTGCTTTTAGAAGGGCGCATTAATGCCGCCGCCCAGATCAGTCCTGTCAGTTCATCTGCTGCAAACAGCACCTTTTCCATTTCATGTTCCGGCGCTACGTCCACCGTAATGCCATAGCCGTGTGAAACAACACCGTGAATGATATCTTCCGATACACCGCCTTCCCTTAACAGCTCCGGTGCTTTGATACAGTGCTGTTCCGGGTACAGTTCAAAATCAATATCGTGTAAAAGTCCTACGATTCCCCAGTATTGTGCATCATCGCCGTATCCCAGTTCATTCGCATACCACTTCATCACGGCTTCCACGGTCAGTGCATGCTGAATGTGAAATGGGTCTTTGTTGTATTTTTTGAGTAATTCAAATGCTTCCTTTCTTGAAATGTGTTCCATTGTTGTGATCCTCCTGCAATGTTATTATCTGCATTGTATCACTTTTTACTGTTTTTGTGATATATCTTTTTTATAAAAAAACTATTTCTCCCCCACTCTATACACGACTACCTTCTCCCGTCTGCTTTCACCATCGGATATGTCACTGCAATCAATTTCTTCAACAAATGTTACATTATATTCCTGTGACAGACACATAAGATACTCATCTGACGGATAATAACACATAACAAGCATTTCTCTTTGATTTTCATAATAACTGTCTATAATATTCGCCAGAACACTCTTAAATATTTCAACTGAAAATGGATTGAAAAAGAAAAATCTGTCTACGTTATCCGGAATTTTAAAGCCTACTGCATCAACACATAAAAACTTCACTTTATTCCCCGAAACTGCGTCAGTTTTATTTGCTAACGCCCGGTTGTAAATCCGTTCATCATATTCTATCCCAATAGAATGACATTTTGTCTGATATGCCATAAAAATACTTACTCTGCCTTTTCCACAGCCATAATCTAACAGGGTATTATTTTTACCTATTATCCCGGTATTCGCTAGTCTTTCTAACACTTCATAGGATGTCGGCTCATATGGATACCTGAACGTATCCGACCTGGTGTCGTCACGTCCGGTTGTTTTTATTCTTAAAAGTTTTTCCCATTCTTTTTCTTTCATTATTAATATTCTCCAAAAAATCTTTTCCGAGTTGTGTTTAGCCTGCTAACACTAATAGTATATCCATTGATTTCATAACAAAAGTAACTCAAAAGCCGCAACCCCGTCGATAGCGGGAATGCGGCTTTTCTAAAGCTTCTCAGCCTGTATATTTTATTCTTTTCAAAATCCCAGATTACATTCTATCATGGAATGTTCTGCTTTCAACGGCAATCTCAAAATAATATCCATTTTAAGCACATCCAAGCTTCCAAAACATTCGCTGGTTCAGTTTTGGCTCAGTTTACATAGTGTTTCTTTTTGCATAAGTAAAGACAATCTTGCTGATTCCTTTTTATTCTTAGCCATAAACACAAGCCCTGATACAGGACGGTCAAGTCTGTTTATTATAGCTGCGTAAGCTTCTTCACCCTTGCTTTTTCTATATGTAAGAACTTCACTTACAAGATCCATCTCAAACGACTTTCCGCTCTGCCACAGTTGTCCCGCCGGCTTGTTTAATATAATCTTATCTTTATCCTCGTATACCATATCCATCTTAACTAATAATTCCAATACTCTTAATCCACTTTGTAAAAAGTACTTTCCACTCACCAGTCTGTGCAAAATCATCACCACAGCCATAACCATGGCCACCTGTTCTGAATATATGAAGTTCAGCACTTACCCCGGCTTTTCTTGCTGCCATATAAAAGCCCACACTGTTCTCAGACAATGTTGTTCTGTCATCATCCGTTTCACATATAAATACTGGCGGCATATCCGGTCTTACAAGCTTATCCGGATTATACTTATGCAGTATCTTTGCCTTACTGTCACTGATTCTCTCAAGCACCTGTTCCTCAGACATATATCTTTTGCCTGCTTCAATACAATCGTCAATACTTATAACCGGATATGAACAAACAGCAAAATCTGGTCTTGCTGATAGTTTATCATATTCATCCTTATACTTATAATCCGCATACACATCACTTTCATACGCTGTTGATAATAACGCTGCCATAAAGCCTCCTGCTGAAAAGCCCATAACGCCTATCTTAGCTTCATCTATACCGAATTCCTGCGCCCTTCCTCTTATAACTCTCATTGCACGCATAGTATCTATAAGTGGGACATCCTCTGCATTATCATGTTCATCTGATGGAAGTCTGCATTCAAGAACAAATGCAGCTATTCCCATACTATTAAGCCACTTTGCAACATCTTCACCTTCAAAGTTGTATACAAGGCGTCTGAACGCACCTCCTGGAATAATCAATACTGCCGGAATCCTTTGTCTGTCTGTACCGTTACCAATACCATCAGGTATATAAGGAACAATATCCGGATCTGTAATGTTCTGCACTATATGCTTTACTCTTCCATCAGGCATATCTTCAGTGTAATATTTTCTTGTAAGCTTAAGGTTCTGCGAACCCGGAGCCCCATGCTCAAACAGCCTTATCTTGTTTACTGGTGTCTTAAACACCTCATTCTGCGTATCTGTCATATCTACTTCTCCCGTCTCTCAAGAAACAAAAGCTTATTAGCCTGTATGCTCAGCTCATCATAATGCATAAGCATATCACTCTCATCATATTCTTCCGGAATCACTTTATAGCCTTCAAACCTTATAAGATTCTTGAAATATTCTTCCACATCTGCTGTCTGCTTAACAACAACCTCACTGAATGCCACTCCCTCTTCTGACTCCTGAAAATCTGGTCTGTAAAGAAGCTCACCGGTAATTATATTTTCTTTATCGGCTACAAATACAGCTTTGGCATAATATTTGTTACTGTCCGTTGTCGTAAGACGTATTCTTCTTGGTGGTGCCATCGTCTTATCATTCATGGCATTCGCTTTCCTGACTTCTTCTGAATCAAAATATTCCTTTTCAATTATCATATTTAACCTTCTTTCTGTCATATAAATCACTCATAGTTTTACAATATCCAAAACAGGACGATATATTTAAGGTTCTTATGGATATATGTTCTAAACAGGCTTTTGTATCAGGGGAAACTATTTTTCCATTTTTTAGCCCCCAAAATGGAATTTATTTTTTCACTTTCTTTTCCCCAGTTTTGCATTAAATAAATTCATTTTCTTCTTTTCACCTTACTTCTTTTTGAAAAATTATATTTCCTTTTTTATGAAGAATTTCGGAAAATTAGATTTGCGTGATACAAAGAAGTAGTTGTCTACCACTATGCTAACTCACATAGTGCTAAACGTCAATTATTTCTTACCATTATATTTCATCTGGTCTGACTTCTGTTGAATTAACTTCACGCACCATCTGCATCATATAATTTTTATTCATATCACCATTATCAGGAACTAATATAAGTTCGTGTATGCTGCTTGGTAAAACATATAGCCCTTTACAATTATTACCAGTTTAATCCTTCGCCTTATTTAAACAATCCTTTAAAATGTCTGTGTTATCGTAAAGCAATACAGATACCCCGAATGTTCTGTCTTTATTAGATAGCACATAAAGGCTTGTAAGAATGATTTATGTGCTTCATAAAATTCTTCCTTTATAAGAGTAAATGGAATTGATAATGTGAGTAATTTTGGATATATGTTCATATATCCTTTCAATACAACCGAATCACCTTCAGACAAAATATCTGCTACAGTGTCTAAGAAGGCTGTCAAACATATATCAACTGTTTCCTTTGGTATGTTTATTCCTTCATCTGCAATCTTCTCAGCAATTCTTCTTACAACTCCTGGTTTTATAATCTTCTGTTTCATTTGTCCTCCTTTAATTAATACCATGAAATCACCATTTCAAATTAGCCTTCTATATACGGCTTTAAAATGTGTATATGGCTCAAATTTAACTTTTTATGCTTTATATAATTTTAGGGAACATTCCTGGTTATATTAATCAGAAGTGTTCCCTATTTTTTACGATTTTTGAATATCAAAAAAGAGAGATATACATTACTGTACATCTCTCTTCTCTGAAATTTATTTTATCTTTGTACTTAAATCCTATTTAGAATTACTACACCATTTAGTACACCATTTACTACACCAATTAATTAAGATTTTACACCAAATTATGATAAGTTACGATAACTTGATATTATCTCAAAGTCGCATAAACACTGTATTTACGGCGTTTTCAAGCACTCTGATTACATTCTGTCGTGGAATGTTCTAGAAATTACATCCATCTGCTGTTCCTTTGTAAGGTCGATGAACTTAACAGCGTAACCAGATACACGGATTGTGAAGTTCGCATATTCTGGCTTTTCTGGGTGTTCCATAGCATCCAGTAACTTATCCTTACCGAATACATTTACGTTAAGGTGATGAGCACCCTGATCGAAGTATCCATCCATAACGTTTACAAGGTTAGCAACTCTTTCTTCTTCATTATGACCTAAAGCATCCGGATTCATTGTCTGTGTATTAGAAATACCATCTAATGCCCACTCATATGGAAGCTTTGTAAGTGAGTTAAGTGAAGCTAAAAGACCATTCTGTTCAGCACCATAGCTTGGGTTAGCTCCTGGTGATAATGGTGTACCAGCCTTACGTCCGTCAGGCATTGTACCTGTATACTTACCATAAACTACGTTAGAAGTAATTGTAAGGATAGATGTTGTAGGCTCTGAATTTCTGTAAGTATGTCTCTTCTTAATCTTCTCAAGGAATGTTCTAAGAAGCCATACAGCTATATCATCTGCCTTATCATCATCGTTACCATACTTAGGGAAGTCGCCTTCAATCTGGTAATCAACAACAATACCCTTTTCTTCATCACGTACTGTCTTAACCTTAGCATACTTAATAGCTGAAAGTGAATCTACTACATGAGAGAAACCAGCAATACCTGTAGCAAATGTTCTCTTAACATCTGTATCAATAAGAGCCATCTCTGCTGCTTCATAGTAGTACTTATCATGCATATACTGGATAAGGTTAAGTGTATTAACATAAAGGTCTGCTAACCAATCCATCATAACATCGAACTTTTCAATAACTTCATCATAATCAAGATATTCTGATGTAATAGGCTTGAAAGCTGGTCCAACCTGCTTACCATCTTTTTCATCCACACCACCATTGATAGCGTAAAGTAAACACTTAGCAAGGTTAGCTCTAGCTCCGAAGAACTGCATTTCCTTACCTGTCTGTGTAGCAGATACACAGCAGCAGATTGAATAATCATCACCCCATGTAACCTTCATAACATCATCGTTCTCATACTGGATTGAAGATGTATCAACAGAAATCTTAGCAGCATACTTCTTGAAGTTTTCAGGAAGTCTTGATGAGTAAAGTACTGTTAAGTTTGGTTCCGGTGAAGGTCCCATGTTTTCAAGTGTGTGAAGGAATCTGTAGTCGTTCTTTGTAACCATTGAACGTCCGTCAATACCTGTACCACCTACTTCAAGAGTAGCCCATGTAGGGTCACCTGAGAATAATTCGTTGTATGATGTAATTCTTGCGAACTTAACCATTCTACACTTCATAACGAAATGATCGATTAATTCCTGAGCTTCTTTTTCTGTAATCTTTCCAGCTTCAAGATCTCTTTCGATATAAATATCAAGGAATGTAGATACACGACCTACTGACATAGCAGCACCGTTCTGAGTCTTGATAGCAGCAAGGTAACCAAAGTATAACCACTGAACAGCTTCCTTAGCATCCTTAGCTGGCTGTGAAATATCATAACCATAGCTTTCAGCCATCTTCTTCATGCCTGCTAAAGCCTTGTACTGATCAGAGATTTCTTCTCTTAAACGGATAACATCGTCTGTCATTGTTCCGCATCCGCAGTTTGCATGATCTTTCTTCTTTTCTTCCATAAGGTAGTCAATACCGTAAAGAGCAACTCTTCTGTAGTCACCTACGATACGTCCACGGCCATAAGTATCCGGAAGACCTGTGATGATGTGGCTGTGACGAGCCTTTCTCATCTCTGGTGTGTAAGCATCGAAAACACCCTGATTGTGAGTCTTATGATATTCTGTGAAAATCTTGTGTAATTCCGGATTTGGTTCATAACCGTAGTTCTTGCAAGATTCTTCTGCCATCTTGATACCGCCGTAAGGCATGAATGCTCTCTTTAATGGCTTATCTGTCTGAAGACCTACAACTTTTTCAAGGTCTTTCATTGATTCATCTATATATCCAGGACCATATGCTGTAAGACCGGCAACAACTTCTGTTTCCATGTCAAGTACGCCGCCCTTTGCTCTTTCTTCTTTCTGTAATTCCTGAAGTCTTCCCCAAAGCTTGTTTGTTGCTTCTGTAGGACCTTCAAGGAAACTTTCATCACCATCATATGGCTTGTAGTTGTTCTGAACGAAATCTCTTACATTGATTTCTTCTTTCCAAAGTCTACCTTCGAAACCATTCCACTGTTCCTTCTGTAACATTTTTGAATTCCTCCTTGCATAATCTCTGCACATTGTATACACTGATTGCTAAATAAAAAAATTGCTCATCGCAACTTTGACAATATTGTAACAATCCTTACGTGCATTATAATATCATTCATGTATCAGAAAATCAATACTCTTTTGCATAGTTCTTAATTTAGTACAATTTTAAAATACAGGCACTACAAAATATACTTTTGCAATACCTGTATTATTCCCGTTTTTATGTATTTTATGCATTCAGTTCTTTAAATACTTTTAACAATTCATCCTTATCCAGCGGCTTCATGCAGAATTCATATGCCCCCAGCTTTAATGCTTGAATCACTTTCTTCTGCTGTCCGGCTGACGTCACCATAATGACATCTGCTGTATTATCGTATGCTTTAATCTTTTCCAATGCCGTAACACCGTCCATAACCGGCATCGTAATATCCATTGTAACAATATCCGGTTTATACTCTTTATATAACTGAACGGCTTCTTCTCCGTTTACAGCCTCACAGACAATACCATAGCCTGCTTCTTCAAGAATATTTCTTAATGTCTTACGGATAAAAGCAGAATCATCTACAATCATGACCTTTTTAACACCGTCTGCTACCTCACTGTCGGCACATTTTTGAATATCAATAGATGTCGGCTTTACACCGATTTGAACATCACTGTCTACAGCAATAAAAATTTCTGTCTCTTTACCATGGACATAAAGCGGAACAATATATCCGTCCCCGGTCAGTGTCTGGTTTTCATAGACAAACGGCGGTTCGATATCTACAAATAACTCACCCTTGCTGATTGCCGTTACAAACAGACCAAGGCACATATTAACCAGTTCGCTTAATGTGTCATATGTATAGCTGTCTGCCTGTATCAGTTCTTCCTTTGAAAAATCGGATGCAAGCGCAAGCAGTCCATCTTCATTTTCCCCTGCCACAAATGCTGTATAAATAACATGAGAACCGTATGTTTTTTGTCCGATAATACTCTGATACCGGATTTCTGTCACACGTTTAATTGAACCGATATAGTAATCCTGTGTAACAAATCTTGTCAGATTTCTCAAAATCAATGCCACAATATCAGTTACATACGGTTTTGCAGAAAATGCAAACAACGGTACAATCCCGTCAATATCATCTTCCTTTAACGCTTCCATTTCGGACTTTGAAAAGCCCTTGGATGTCTGAAAGCTGTCAAGATATTCATCCAGTTCGCTGGCAGTAATATATTTTTTCTCAAACATAATCTGCAAAAACTTCATAAATGCGCAACCCTGCTGCTCCAGAAGTTCATCCACTTCCCGTTCTGATAAATAGCCTCTTTCTACCGCAATATCACCGAAACGTCTGTCATACTGTGTCTGTAAATGATTGACTTCTTCCGTTTCGTTCTGTGTCATATATCCGTTTGCAATCGCAATCGTTCCCAGACGGACCTTTGCTGTTGCCTGTTCATCCAATACTTCTCTTAACTGCTCCGGTGTAAGTACTTCTTCACTTACCAGATATTCACCAAATAACTGACTAAACATTTGTCTTCTCCTTCTTCTTATCCTAATTCATAAAAATCCAGATTCTTCTGTAACACTTCAGTAACCTGTCCGCCTCTTTTTAATACGTTGGAATTAAATGTCTTTAACTCACGTACTTTCTTTGTATTTTCTCTGTTAAACCGTGCTGATGCCGCATTAAAGATTGGCTGCGATTCAAGCTTTTTCCGATATTCTGCCGCAAACGGACAGTACATATAAAGAATTCCTCTCACAACCTTATTTAATCGGATAGAGTTCTGGGATTCGTATTTAACCCATACGTCATAATCCTTTGCAAACATTTCACGGTAACTGTTACGACAGCTTTTAAACTGTGCCCTGATTTTTTCTTTGGCTTCTTCCGTCAGATCTTTATTCTTTCGGTAAAACTGTACATAATCGCAGTACTCGGATGTAAGAGAATGTTCCCGGACATCATTCCAGTAATTGCCCTGTACAGTACGGCAGATTTCCCAGCGGTAAACTGCTGCCATGTTAATCAGACTGTTTTCAAGATTGCCGTTGAAAAATGCAGAAAGCACAAATCTTGCCGGTGTATCTCTTTTCTTTTCCGAAATATCCTGCCACATGACACCTCTGCTGCCGACATTCGGCATCAGGATAAAGTCCGGAAGAACCTGTTTCATGACTACAATATTATCGATTTTATTTTCCGGGTCATAATACATCTGCTCTCTGTGGAACAGTGAATAATCCACCTTCATAATCGCACGCATCGCCTCGGAAAGCTTCTTTGCTGACAGAAACGACTTCTGAATGCTCTTACTGAACTTCCTCTGTGTCAGAATCGGGCTGAAAATTGTAATTTCATTCGTTGTCAGACGATTGATAACCTTAAACATATTACGGATTTCAAACTGCACTTTGGCTGTCTGGTCAGACAGCATCTTTGTTTCTTCTGCTGCCGACAGATGGTGCATTGCCTTTTCTTTTCTTACGTTTTCTTTATAATCCTGGTCAAATTCATCTTTGGACGGTTCTCTTTTTCCCTCGTATATTGCTTTCAGCCAGCCATATACGGTATAAATAGAAAATTCCGTACCCGATAAGTCCGGCTTGAAATAATACAGTTCCGCCAATCCCTTTTTATCAAATTCCTTCTCATCCATAAAGCCAAAATTCAGGAATAATTCGACTGCCCTGCTAAGAGAAGTATCCTTTAATGAATGTAAGAAAACATTTTCATAAATCTGATAGAACTGCTCTGCAATATCTTTTCTTAATTTTCTGACATCGTTGTCCGAAGTATTTCTGTCCGGCAGATTCATATACTGTGAAACCATGAGGGTAAATCTGGAAGCTTCCTTTTCATCTATCTGGGAATAATCCAGAATCTGCTTCATGGAATTTGCCAGTTCACTCTCAACCAGTGCATAGTCATAAGCACTTTCATCCATGCCTTCTTCTGCCGTATCTTCACCATCCGAAAGGTCGTCTGCTGCTTTATTTTGGGCTTCATCGTCCTGAATACCAAGTGCTGCCTTTCCTAAAACATCCACCAGTTTTAACGCGGTACTGTTGATATCCGCTACCAGCTTTGAACCGGTAATCAGATGTTCATATGCTATCATTTCCCCGGCTGTAAAAAGTTCATGAAAAACTTTTTTATCCAATGCGTATATCTGATTCATATAGGTGCAGATTTCCATATCCACCTTTGCAGAATCTTCTTCTTTATTAATGACATTAAAATCATCCATTTCTGATGCATAAGACAAAAAGCTTTTTTCATATAACCGGTACACTTCATGAAACTGCGCAAATAAAGAATTCACAGCAATTTCCTGATAGTTTTTACCCAGTTTTAAAAGCTTCTGAATACCGTCTGCATGTGCAATGTCAAAGCACAATACAATCAAATCCGTAACGGCCTCATAATCAAAAAGATATTCTTCTGAATAAATATCAAGAATTCCTAACAGTGCTCCGTTATCAAGATTCATCTTCATATATTCGCTTTTTGCACGTACCTGTCCATTCACTAACAGATATACATGTTCAACGTTTTCGCCTGTCTTAAAAAATGTTGTCCCCTTTGGGATATTCATTCTTCCACCAAAAACAACCTGTTCCATATTATTTATTCCCCTGTCTTTTACGATATTGTGTCTTCTTATTTTAAATTTAAGGTTTTTTCACACTATTTATATATTACTATGAACACGACAGAATTTCAATATTTTTATCGCTGGGATTGCCGTTCCTATGCAAAAAGCTCCCGAATCCTCTCTATATATGATATAGAAAAAATCCGGGAGTTTTTATGTAAAGCTTCTTATTTTATTATACAGCTGCTATACGAATTAAGCTGCCTTTTCTGAGTTTTTCTCACTCTTTGCATAACTCTTAGCTGAATTTACAACAATGATAAGACCAAGTACAATCAGCAGAATTGCAATAATAAGCTGAAGCCCGTTGGCAATAAATACGCTTCCCCATGTAGCAGTACCTGCCGGAATTGTAACAGATGCTGCTGTCTGGATTGCCTTAACCATAGCGATTGTACGCTGTACCAGTGCTGTAAATGTTACACAAAGCATAATGATAAGTGGCGGGAACAGCATCTTGTTGCTGCGTCCTGTTACCTTTAAGAATACACAAAGTGTAAGAATTACAAGTGCACTTAATAACTGGTTTGCTGAACCAAATAACGGCCAGATGTTTGCATAACCAATCTTTGTGAGTACGAAACCACAAAGAAGCGTTATTACTGTTGAGAAATATGTATTGCAGAGTAACTTTCTCCATCCTTCTGCATGTTCCATATCATCTACGCTGAAAAGTTCCTGAAAACTCATACGTCCGATACGTGCAACGGCATCAAGTGATGTAAGAGCAAGTGCAGATACACACATTGTCATAAATACGGTTGCAAAATGTACCGGAACACCAAACATTTCAAAGAAACCTGCAACACCACGGCTGAAAATCTGGAACGGTGTACCAGTAGCGGCTGTTCCGTCTGCTGCTGCGGCTGCGCCTGCAACACAAAGAGCGATAACAGCAAGTAAGCTTTCAAGTATCATAGCGCCGTAACCAACTTTAAGCATATCCTTTTCATTTGCTACAGTCTTAGAAGATGTACCGGAAGATACAAGGCTGTGGAAGCCTGAAACAGCACCGCAGGCAACCGTTACGAAAAGGATTGGGAACATTGTTCCAAGCTTTGCATTGTTAAATCCTGTATAAACCGGAAGGTTCATAGACGGATGAGCTACAACCAGACCAAGTGCTGCACCGACAATCATGGCAATGAACATAAATGTTGTCATGTAGTCACGAGGCTGCTTCATCAGCCACATTGGAAGAACTGCTGCAAAAAAGATATATACAAATGTGATATAGCTCCATGCGTTCTTGCCTAATTCAATTGGGAAGTAGTTACCAATTACAAATGAAGCAATGATAAATACGATACCAACAACTGCTTCTTTCCAGCCTGAAAGATTCCATTTCTTCTGAATCAGACCAAATACAACGGCAAATACCATAAACATGATAGATACCATACCGGCAGAACCGTTTGTTGAAGCAGCTGCAGATAACTGTGACTGTCCGTCAACAACTGTATACGCATTGAATGTTCCGGCTACCATATCGGCAAATGCTGCAATAACAATTAATGTAAATAACCAGCAGAACAGTAAGAAAATCTTACGTCCGAATTTACCGATGTACTTTTCAATAATCATACCCATGGACTTTCCTTCGTTCTTAACGGAAGCATATAAGGCACCGAAGTCTGTAACAGCACCGAAGAATACACCACCAATGAGAATCCAGAGGAGTACAGGTAACCAGCCAAATGCCGCTGCCTGAATTGCACCGGTTACAGGCCCTGCACCTGCAATAGATGAAAACTGATGACTAAATACTGTCCATCCGTTTGTCGGGACAAAATCTTTACCATCATTGTACTTTACTGCCGGTGTTTCTGCCTTAGGGTCAATTCCCCATTTGTTGGCTAACCAACGGCCATAGACAACATATGCGCCGAATAAAATAACAGCTGCAATTAAAACAATTACTAAAGTGTTCATAGATGTCACTCTCCTATTATGATATATTTCATCAGTCAAACACTCTGTACGCATTGTCCATAGTATCAAAAAAGCCTTCGTCTCCACACAAATCTAAATGATTTGGTGCAAAGACGAAGGCTGATTTAACATTACTTCCGCGTTACCACTTTGCTTGCCGGATATCCCGACCTCTCTACTGCCACTGCTGTCAGAATCAATAGGATACCGACTCTATGGCATGCCCTGTTAACGATGGGTACCGATTCCAATTACTAGGCTGTATACAATTACACTGCCTTTCACCAGAACTGCTCGCAGGTGAGGGCTTTTTCATTCCTTGCTGCCGCTTCTCATCATCTTACGGCTCTCTGTGAGCGGTGATTTGAAAAAGTCATTTCCTGTTCTCTGCATTTGACTGTTGAATTAAGTAATAAGATAATCTTTCAAACTTCATTTGTCAACAAAAATTTTAATTTTTTTTTAATTTTTTTAATTTTTTGTATTCAGAAGTTCTAAAATCTGTTCCTTCTGTAAAAAGCCTGTGGATTTATTTACAACCGTTCCATTTTCCATGAGTACCAGTGTCGGAATGTACATAATAGAAAATTTTTCTGCCAGTTCCGGTGCTTCTTCGGTACTTACTTTTACAAACTTTACATCCGTCACTTCTTCTGAAACTTCTTCAATGACCGGTCCTAACATCTGGCACGGTCCACACCATGATGCCCAGAAATCAATTAATACCGGCTTATCAGACTGTAATACTTCCTTTTCGTAATTTTCACTTGTTACATGTACAATTGCCATAAGCTTACTCCTTATCAATCCTTATTTTTTAAAATATCAACTCTTGTTACTTTACCTTCTCTGATACTTGCAATGCATAATGCAAAATTATCGTAATCCACGCAGGTTCCGATTTCTTTTGAAAGGCTTTCCTCACAAATCCGCTTCTCAATCACATCACGGAGCAGTTTTCCATCTGTTTCCGGTATTTTGATTTTAGCAACACGGTTTGCCATTGCCACGGTCATACTGCCGCGTACGGTAATCTTTTCTACCTCATCGTGTGGAATAAACAGATATTTTCTTGTAGCAAACAGCACAACAATTGCAAATACCCCGGTCAGTGTCTGTGTCACGGAAGAATGGGATACAACAACCTGTCTTGCAATTGCAAATAAAAGGACTTCAATGACAGTCCCCGGTGAGTGCATGCAAAGCATTTTAATAAGCTCCACACCAATCGCAAGATTCATTGCAGTTTCCAGATAATATGCAAAGACGTCTTCTCCTGCAAAAATATATTGCGGATTAAATACGTCCATCAGCAGTTTCCCTGCAAGAATTACAATAACCAGTCCTAAAATCAGCGAAAGCAGCATTTCCAGATACTGTGAAAGTGCAAAAATCTTAGCACGCAAAAATTCTTTCATTGGTTTCTCCATTCGTTCTTTTTCACTTACTATAGTACTAAATACCGGGGTGGTGTGTCAACCTTGTGTTAATTCCCGCATCAGTTCCGGTACGGTTGTCATTTCATGGATTCTGGAAACATTTTCGCCGCAGAAAATTAACCCCTGCTCTAGTTCGCCTTTCACGGCGTGAATCAGCGCCTGTGTAATGCAGTACGGCACTTCCTTCGGATTACATTTTTCAAGGCACTGATAACAGCCGGTAATTTCTTGTTTGTGCTGCTCAACCTGTCTGATAAATGCATTGCGCACGGCACGTCCCGGCATGCCGACAGGACTTTTTACAATCTGTATATTACCCTTTCCCGCCTCAATATATGCACGTTTGTATGCATCAGATGCATCACATTCTTTAGTGACAACAAAACGGCTTGCAATCTGTACGGCATCTGCACCTAATGAAAGCACATGGTCAATATCCTGTCTGTCAAAAATACCGCCTGCCGCCGCAACCGGAATCTTTTTTGTGTATTTCTCCTCATATGGCTTTTTGCTGTCAATGACCCCGCAAAGAATCGCGTCAAAATCAATATTTTCAATATTTTCCAATACACTTTCCTGAAATCCAAGATGTCCGCCTGCCATCGGTCCTTCCACAATAATACAATCCGGCACCGTATGGTAATGATGGTCCCACATTTTTAAAATAATTCCCGCCGCTCTCGCGGAAGACACAATCGGCATCAGCTTTGGTATCTTTTTCCCATGCTCACGCGCATAGTTTTGGGCAATTCCCGGTAAATCTGCCGGCAGTCCCGCACCACAGATAATGACATCTGCACCCGCTTCTACCGCCGTTTCAATGTGCTGTCTGTAATGCTTTAATGCCACCATGATATTCACACCGACCAGTCCGTTTCCGCCTGCAATCTCTTTTGCCTGCGCAATGTGTTTTATTATTGCCCTGCGGTTACACTCCGCCGGATTTTTTTCAAAATTTTCCTCGTCATAACCGATCTGTGCTGTTGATATCACACCGATACCGCCTTCTTTTGCAACTGCTCCCGCAAGACGGCTTCGACTCACTCCAACACCCATGCCGCCCTGAATCACCGGCACCGGCACAATAACATCTCCTAATATAAGTTGTGGTAACTGATTATTCATATTAATCTCCATTCCGCAGGTAATTTCTCATCTGCCATAACAGTATTTTGTTTTCGTTCAGAAACACAATGTTTTGATTATCAAACTATATATGTTATACCGCTTCTTTGTTTTTTTGTCAAGATGATATTATATTTATTTCAACGTGATGTAGTTTTAAAAACCGTAATTATCAGAATCCTTTATATCGATATACCAGCTGCATATCAGCCAACATCCTTTAAGCTTTCAGAACTTTATAAAATAAGCTGCACAGCCGTTTTTGTTCCGGCTGCGCAGCTTTCTTCTTTTAATTCTTTTATTTTTTATGTTTTAACCAAAAAAAATGTTTTATCTATTTTACAGCGTTACGAGTACTTTGATTTTGCTCTTGTTTTTCCAATTTTTCACTGTGGACTTCTTAAATGCCATTTCAACAATATCCTGACCTGTATGGATACGGGATACCGGATGCATGGCAACATTGTCGATACATCCCTTTGCATCGTAAAAAATCACCTTAATCATCGGACAGCGCACCAATACATAGGTTTCTTTGGAATAGCTGACCTCACAGTAAAGAACCGGACAAACGGTGTCACCCTGTTCTTCTGCACGGATTCTCATATTAGAAACGGCAAGGCCGATGGTTTCCGATGATTTTTCATCAAATTCAATCAGACTGTTTAAATAGTCTTCTATGGACTGCTCCTGCTCTTCTTCCTCCGGCTGGGATACCGGCGCCGGCTGACTGATTATTTCTGCCGGTTCTTCTTCCTGCGCCACATTGACATTTAACTGCTTTAAAACATCTTCTACTGTCTGTGTACCTAATGCAAAACGATTGACAAATTCCTTCATGGACAGCCCTAAGACAGACTCTGTGCCTTCTCTTTCCAGATATTCTTCAAGTGATTCTGCTGCAGCTTTTTCATCCTGTGCTGCCGGGATGTCTTCTGCCGGAGAATCCTGTACTACCACTGCTGCCTGTTCTTCACCGTCTTCTTTCACTGCCGAAGCTCCAGTCTGTGTCAGTGCTTCCGTCTGCGCCTGTACCTGTTTTTCTGCTTTGTCAGTCAGTTCTTCAACCGGTTCTAAAGTTCCTTCTGTTTCCACCGGTTCTTCTTCTGCTGCCGGAAGACCTTCATACTCCATAAATTCCACACCGACACAATCCCAGCGGTTTGTTCCTTTTCTCTGGAAACAGAATTTCATCTGCTGTTTATCTTCAATGCAGGCAACCGTTAAGACTGCCATACAGCCGATTCTTGCTTTAAACTGCGAACTGATTTTTACATTAATCTTTTTGGTTTCGGCAAAAAATTTGCTGTGTCCTAAAATCACATCTGTTGTACTGATTTTATCCGCTCCCGCGCTGTACTTGTTTCCGTCAATATCAAATGCGTCAAAATCTATAATTCTGATACGACAATTGTCCTCCGAAGTAAGACGTAATTCAAAAATAAACGCATTGCTGTCTTTCCCTTTTACTTCGCTTAGTAATACTACCTGAAATTTGTCGTAAGTCCTATTCATAAATTCCTTTGTTCCTTCCACTTTCTAACTATTTTCTTGCATCATGGCATGTCTTTTTATTCTCATACATGCGGTTATCCGCCAGTCTGTAAACCATGTTGACATCGCGTATTTCACCGTCTGACACAATTTCAGAACTGTCTGCATAGCCGTATGCCGTACTGTAAACATACCCACTTTGTGCTTTATTTGCCTCACTCATAATTTTTTGAAAATGTCGGATTTCTTCCTGACAATTAAGTTCTTCGATGTTTTCTACAATTACAATAAATTCATCGCCGCCCATTCTGCCAACGATGCCTTTGTCCCCAAACGTCTTTGTTAAAATATCAGCAAACCCCTTAATCAGCTTATCCCCACTGCTATGCCCATGGGTATCATTCGTGGCTTTCAGCCCATTCATATCAAAATTAAAAATTGTAAATGGAATGTTATTATAACAATATGATTTTAACCGTTCTTCACAAAAACGGCGGTTATAAAGCCCCGTCAGATTATCCGTATATGCCATTTTATAAAGAACTGCCTGTTCTTTTTCGTCGACCATTTTTCCCGCAATATCCCAGCTTAATGAGAGCAGTAAAATACTAATCAGAATCACAGTTCCCAAAGATGAAAATCCTGTTGTCCATGACATTTCATGACCCCAGTATTTTCCTGCCATATAACCTGACCATTCCGCTCCGATACACAGCAAAAACAAAATCACACCGCAGATAACCAGTCTGCTCTGCCGGTTTCCCTTTCTGACACAGGCAATCATTAATATAATCAGATAAACACAGACAATTGCTACAAATGCCTGTTCCAGCCGAAGCATATGCGGAAGATGCCAGACACCTGAAAAATGAAGCACAAATAAAAGTGCCGTCACACCGCTATCTACCCAGAAAATTATGTAATACATCCACGTTATCCATCTGCTGTCTGCTTTTTTCGGATAATCCCTGAAAAAAAGCAGCAGAGACGGCGGACCGATATACATGCTGGCATACTCAATAAAGGTACACAGCCATATCGGTACCCGGTAAATCTGTAGGATATTATATTTCCCCATCGTCCATAAACCTACCATCAGCGAGAAAATTCCCAGTGATATCAAATGTGTAAACCAGGTCCGCGTCAGCATCATAACCATCCCAAGCAAAAGCAGGACAAATCCGATAAACAAAAGGCAGACACTAAGTGCATAAGTAACTCTGTTGGTCACTAAAAAATCAGTGTAAATTGTTGCATAATCGGTAATATAAATATCGTTCATCCGGGTAACATAAGAATCACCGTTTGCCTTAAATTCCAGCATCAGTTCATGCTGTTCTCCATCTTTAGGCATAGCAATGCTGTGCATGCCGCTTCCAACCATTTTCCCGCAGTCATACCGCTCCAGCCCGTAACTGTAAATACATTCTCCGTCCACAAAGACACGTAACGCTGCATTATGCGTCTGAACCACAAGTACCGGTGATTGAAACTGCCCTTTATCCACAAAAGTACGGGATAAATATACTGTCTTTTTGTCTGTTAAAATATTATCAAAGCGGAATGTATTCAAATCCACATCCGTATCCGTCTGATTTTCACTGACAACAGTCCAGTTTAAAAGCAATGGCTCCTTTTTTGTATATTCATTTTTTCTTAAACCTGTAATATGATATAACAACATGGCACCCAGTAAAACGATTACAATTCCCACAATACTCATACATCTTTTTATATATTTGTTTTGGATAACTTTTACCCACGCAATCTGTTTCATCAAATTCCTCCGGCTCTGCCATGAAAACACCTAACATTTCAAGTATACAGAAATTCTAAAGTTTTGCAAGGACTATCCGTGAAAAAAGGAGAAAAAACCTCTGCCAGGCTGTTTCTCCTTTTTACTCTTTGTTTTGAATTAATATTTTAAATATTCATCTTTAATAACTTCCATTTTTTATCAAAATTCCCGTATCTTACGCGCTTTCTGCCTCATCAAACTGTGAATTGTAAAGGTCTGCATAGAAGCCGCCCTTTGCAAGAAGTTCTTCATGATTTCCCTGTTCTACAATATCGCCGTCCTTCATGACAAGAATCACGTCTGCATCTTTAATCGTAGACAGACGGTGGGCAATGACAAAGCTCGTTCTGCCCTTCATCAGGTTATCCATTGCATTCTGAATCTGAATCTCTGTACGGGTATCCACAGAAGAGGTCGCTTCATCCAGAATCAGAATCGGATTGTCTGCAAGAATTGCTCTCGCAATTGTAAGCAGCTGCTTCTGTCCCTGTGAAACGTTGCTTGCATCTTCATTTAATTCCATCTGATAGCCCCCCGGCAGGGTTTCAATAAAGTGGTGTGCATGCGCTGCTTTTGCCGCCGCAATAACTTCTTCATCGGTTGCATCCAGTCTTCCGTAACGGATATTTTCCATAATGGTATCCTTATACAGCCATGTATCCTGAAGCACCATGCCAAACGCATCTCTTAATTCCCGTCTGTTAAAGTCCTTGATATTGTGTCCGTCTACTAAAATAGCACCGCTGCCGACATCGTAAAAACGCATGAGCAGCTTCACAATCGTTGTCTTACCGGCACCTGTAGGACCGACAATGGCAACCTTCTGACCCGGTTTTACATGTACGGTAAAATCATTGATAATTGTCTGATCTTCTTTATAACCAAAGTGTACATTTTCAAAATCCACACAGCCTTCGATTTTATCTAAGCGTACCGGATTTTGCGCAAACTGGTCTTCTTCTTCCTCCTCTAAGAACTCGAATACTCTCTCGGAGGCTGCTGCCATAGACTGTACCTGATTGATAACCTGTGCAATCTGTGTAATCGGCTGTGTGAAATTCTTAACATACTGGATAAATGCCTGAATATCACCAATTGTAATCGCGCCCTGAATTGCAAGAAGACCTCCGCTTAATGCCACACAGGCATAGCCTAAGTTTCCGACAAAATTCATAATCGGCTGCATCATTCCGGATAGGAACTGCGATTTCCATGCGGATTTATACAATACCGTATTGGTTTCGTCAAACTGCTTAACCATAGAAGCCTCTTTGTTAAAAGACTTTACAACGGTATGTCCGCCGTAGGTTTCTTCAATCTGTCCGTTGATATGGCCTAAATATTCCTGTTGTGTCTTAAAATATTTCTGTGATTTCTTTACAACAAATGAAATCAGTCCGGCTGACACCGGCAGAATAATGACTGCAATCAGTGTCATCAGCGGTGAAATGCTTAACATCATCACCAATACACCAAGCATGGTTGCAACAGCGGTAATAATCGTAGTAATGCTCTGGTTTAAACCCATGCCGAGGGTATCTACATCATTGGTAATACGCGATAATACTTCACCGTAAGTTCTGCTTTCAAAATATTTCATCGGCATACGGTTAATTTTTTCGGAAATTTCTTTCCTTAACCGGTAACACAGCTTCTGTGTAATCCCCGTCATAATCCAGCCCTGTATAAAGCTGAAAACGGCGCTGATGCTGTATAATCCCAGCACAAATAAAAGGACTTTTCCGATATAGTTAAAATCCATGCCGCCGGTGCCGTTGATTTTATTCATCAGCCCTTCGGAAAGTGCTGTCGTGGCTTTACCTAAAACCTTTGGACCGACAACGTTAAACACGGTCGCACACGCCGCAAAAATCATCACTACGATAATGCCGATTTTGTAATTTCCAAGATACGCAAGTAATTTGCCGATAGACCATTTAAAGTCTTTGGCTTTTTCTCCTGGCATCATACCTCTGCCTGGTCCTCTCATCGGTCCTCTTGTCTTCGGAGGCATTTTTACATCTTTATTTTCCATAAATTACTGTTCCTCCCTTTCTGTATCACCCGCAAGTCCGAGTTCCTTTTCTGACATCTGCGATTTTGCAATCTGGCGGTATACTTCGCAGTTTGCAAGCAGTTCTTCATGTGTTCCCCTGCCGACGATTCTGCCTTCATCCATGACAAGAATCTGCTCTGCATGAAGCACCGTACTGATTCGCTG
This sequence comes from Lachnospira intestinalis, assembly GCF_040095895.1. Classification (NCBI taxonomy): domain Bacteria; kingdom Bacillati; phylum Bacillota; class Clostridia; order Lachnospirales; family Lachnospiraceae; genus Lachnospira; species Lachnospira intestinalis. The sequence continues at coordinate 169,708 of NZ_JBBMFS010000004.1, read as the reverse complement.
TGCAACGATAATAACCGTGCTGTCGGATACCTTTTCTGCCAGTGCCTTACGGAGTGCCGCATCGGTCTTTAAATCGAGTGCGGAAAAACTGTCATCAAAAATAAAGACCTTCGGATTCTTTGCAATGGCTCTTGCAATCGACAGACGCTGTTTCTGTCCACCGGATACGTTAGAACCGCCCTGTGCAATCGGACTGTCATATTTTGCACTTTTTTCTTCAATAAAATCAGATGCCTGTGCAATTTCAGCCGCTTCACGGATTTCTTCATCGGTTGCATCTTCTCTGCCATAACGGAGATTGCTTGCAATCGTACCGGAAAACAGCACACCTTTCTGCGGCACAAAGCCGAGTTCATCACGCAGTTCATTCATGGTAATGTTACGGATATCGTGTCCGTCGATTGTCACCGAACCTTCCGTAACATCGTAAAGTCTTGGTATTAAGTTTACAAGCGTTGATTTACCACAGCCCGTACTGCCGATAATCGCCGTTGTCTTACCCGGTTCAGCCACAAAATCAATATCTTCAAGGGCATTGTGTTCTGCACCCGGGTATTTAAAGCTTACATGGTTAAAGCGTACAACACCTTCCTTCTTTTCAAGTGTTTCCGGCTTTTCAGGGTCTACAATTTCAGATTTTACAGTTAATACTTCATCAATTCTGTCTGCCGCAACTGCCGCTCTCGGAAGCATAACAGACATCATCGTCAGCATTAAGAAGGACATAACAATCTGCATTGCATACGTAATAAATGCTGTCATTGCACCCACCTGCATACTGCCGTTGTCAATCTTATGTGCCGCAACCCATACAATCAGAACCGTCAGTCCGTACATGATAAAGGTCATGCAAGGCATCATAAATGTCATGACACGGTTGGTAAATAACATCGTCTTTGTCAGCTTTTTATTGGCTTTATCAAAACGTTCTTCTTCCTTCTTTTCCCTTCCGAATGCACGGATAACAGAAAGTCCGGTAAGAATTTCCCTTGAAACTAAGTTGACACCGTCAACCAGCTTCTGCATTAATTTAAACTTCGGCATGGCAACAACCATTAAAAACAGCACGAGTGCCATAATAGCCGCAACAGCAAGACCGATTACCCAGCCCATTCCGGCACCTGTCTGCCATACCTTGATAACACCGCCGATACCAAGCACCGGCGCATATAATACCATACGCAGTAATAATACAATCACCATCTGAATCTGCTGTACATCATTGGTGGTCCGTGTAATCAGGGATGCCGTTGAGAAACGATCCATTTCCGCACTGGAAAAGCCCATGACTTTTTTGTATACGCTGCCACGCAGATCACGTCCTGCACCGGCTGCCACACGCGACGCAAGCATACCGACACATACGGTAATCACTGCAACTAACAGTGCCATCAGCACCATTTTAATGCCTGATGCCCACAGATAATCAGTCTGTAACTTATCCATATCTACACCGGCGGCACTGTCCATGTTCTTTGCATAAGAGATACCCATGGAAAGAATCAGTGAACTGCCCATGCTCTCCATTTTTTCCTGCAACGTGTCACGCATGGAAACAATATCATCCGTTGTCATTCTGCCCTGTGCAAGCATCATCTGAAAGACCGGACGCATATCCACACAGTCTGCAAGTACTACATTGCCGTCAACATCTTCAATCTCTTTTTTAAAGGTTGAAAGTTCAATGCCCATCTGCTGTCCGAGCATTTCCACCGGAACATTTTCAAGCTGTGAAGGGTCCTGACCGGACTGTGCGGCAATCTGCTGTTTAAAAGCAGATTCCTCTACTGCCGATGTCTGATTGTTTAAAATAAATGCTGTCACAAATTCATCATCATATTCATCCAGCTTCTTTTCATCGGTCACATCCAAGCGGTACACATCACCGTCTTCCCGGTAACTGTCTTCCCATATTGCGACCTCATCTTCTGTCATAAAAACCTTTGCCAGTTCAAATTCTTCCTTTGTGACTGCCTGCGGCATACAGTGTGAAACACCACCATTCTGGATACCTGTATCAATAATATCCGATGTATACTGCGGCAGCGATAAATCTGCATATGCCTGTAATACAAGCAGTGCGATAATCAGCAGTACAGATTTCCAATAAGGCTTTAACGTCTTAAAAAATCTACTCATTCTGTCACATCACCTTTCTTTTTTCTTTTCTCTATTTCTGCTTCTGATGCCTCATAAAGCTGGTTCATCAGCGCAGTCAGACGGATTACGTCTTCTTTTTTCAGGCTGCTTAGCACCTTTGCCGTAAATGTATTCATTGTTTCCTCCGCTTCCGCCAGTACCTCTGCCCCCTCCGGGGTCAGTTCCACATATGTAATTCTGCGGTCCTGCGCGCTGACTGTCCGCTGGATGTAATTCTTCTTTTCCAGTACTTTTAATGTCCGGGACACGGCAGTAATATTAATACGCATCCTCTCTGACAGTGTAGAAACCTTGACTTTTTCTTCGTTTAGACACTTATTTGCCCCGCCAATATGCATCAGGGTGGCAAATTCCGAATGGTTCATATTCGGAAATAAATCCGACATATGCAGCTTTCTAAACTGTGTAAATGCGGAAAACAGCTCCGCATACTCTTTTTGCACAAAAATTCCTCCTTTTCGGCTGTGATCTTCACCGTCCTATGCTGTTTCGCGGTGATTTTTTACTGCAAAAAAATAAATAGTTAACAGTGTTATATATTATCGTTGTGAAATAATAACACATGTTAACTATTTTGTAAATAAAAACTCTATAAACTATTTATGAACAGTTTTTTGTTTTATATAAACGCTGTATTTTCCGGACATTGTCTACATATTGGACTTTTTTTTCATCCCTTATGCGCTCAATCCCGCTTGTTTGCGGGCTTTGCGCCAAAAATACATTTTTTTACTCCAAATTTGTCTTCATTTTAAAGGCCACACGGATACAGGTTCCTTTTCCCGGTTCGCTTGTAAGCGACAGGGATGCGTTCTTGTGGGCAGCCACAATATGCTTTACAATAGCAAGCCCCAGTCCTGTTCCTCCCGTTGATTTAGAACGGCTTTTATCCACACGGTAAAAGCGCTCAAATATACGCTCCTGATGTTCTTTTGAAATGCCGATACCGGTATCCTTGACCTCAATAATCGTTGCTCCGGTTTCTGCCGTTTTATCAAATGCAACGGCTGCATCAACCGTAATATCGACCCTGCCGCCCGGATTGTTGTATCGGATGGCATTGTCACACAGGTTATAGACCAGTTCATCCATCATCTGGCGGTTGGCACAGATAATGCGGTGTACACCGTGTAATTCCATGGTAACATCGTGCTTCTTGGCACTCAGGCGAAGCATCTCCACACAATTTTGTGCAATATCATAAATATCCAGTTCTTCAAAGCAGTTCTGTTCCTCTACCTGATCTAATTCCGACAGACGGATAATATCGTTAATCAAAGTCAGCAGACGATTGGAATTTTTATGAATTTCCGCCGCAAAACGCACAATATCTTCATCTGCTGCCATTCCACTCTCAATCAGTTCGGAATATCCGGAAATAGACGTCAACGGTGTCTTTAATTCATGGGACACATTTGCCGTAAATTCCTGCCGCATGGTGGCATTGCGCATAATATCCTCATGCTGTTTTTTGATTGTCTGTACAAACGGTACCAGTTCTTTATACACCTTTACGGAATCCGAAGCATCAAGATTATCTGCCAGATTTTCAATCGGCTCAATAATGCTCCCCGTCAGGAAATGTGAGAGGATCATACACAATGCAAACAACAGTACGCATAAAATTACGATTACCGGCAGAATGCTCTCGAAAACACTTGTGATACTGCCTGCTTCCTTTGCCGTGCGCAGGACACTTCCGTTCTCCAGCCGTATGGCATAATAAAACGCATTTTTACCGATTGTGCTGGACTGGCGGATTGCCTGCCCTTCTCCGGTCTGCAGTGCCTGTGAAATCTCCGGTCTTGCACTGTGATTGTCCATACTGCCGACTTCTGCATTGGTATCCAAAATAACTTCTCCGGTACCGTCTACCAGTGTCAGACGGAGCTGCTTCACACCATCGTCTAAAGCCCCGGCATCCTTCTTTTCCACAATCTGCTCCCACGCATCCGTTTCAACCAGAAGCTGTGTGTTCGTTTTTAAATCTGCCATCACTTCCTGCTTGAATAATTCGTAAAATACAAAGATAGAAAGCGATACCGTTGTCAGTATCGCCAGTAATGTAATAATTAAAAATTGAATGTTGATTTTCTTTTTCATATGCACTCCTGCCCGTAATAATTCCACATATAAGGATTATTACACATCTGTATCCAAATCAAGGAAATAGCCAACATTTCTCACAGTCTTAATATAAGACCCGGCTTTCCCAAGCTTCTGCCGCAGTGTTTTGATATGGACATCCAACGTTCTTGATTCGCCTTCGTAATCCGAACTCCAGATTTTCTCCATAAGATTGTCGCGGGACAGTACAATTCCCTGATTAATCGTCAGGTACTTGAGCAGCTCATATTCCTTATAGGTCAGTTCAATATGTTTATCATCTACATAAGCAACGTGCTTTTCATCATCAATAAACAAAATGCCAACCCGTAAGAATTTTTCATCTTCCATGCCGCCAACCCTGCGCAGCAGCGCCTTTACGCGGGAAATGAGTTCCATGACGCCAAACGGCTTAGTCAGATAATCATCAGCACCCGAATCCAGTCCCTTGACCTTATCAATTTCTGTGGTCTTTGCCGTTACCAGAATTACAGGAATTCTCCTTGTTTCCGGTGTTGCACGCAGTTTTTTCAAAATAGAAAGCCCATCTTCATCCGGCAGCATAATATCAAGCAGCACCATATCCGGTATCCGCTCCTGTACCTGCTTGTGAAACTCCTTTGCACACGCACATTCTACAATCTGATGTCCTGCATTTTTTAATGCAAAGCTTTCGATTTCACTGATATTTTTATCATCTTCCACAACATATATAAGTGCCATCATTTCCTCCATTCCCTGCCTCGTGTCCGGCTTAAACGGCTTTTAACTGCATTGTTGCTTTAAACCGGCACGGAGTATATTTTTTACGGCAGACGGTATTTTTCTTCAAATACTGCATACTGCTTTTTAAATTGTTCGTTATCTTCTCTTTTTATTGTACCAAGATATTCATGGGTGTCAAATCCTTCCTGCTTTACCTGTATCAGACACACCGCAATGTTGGAACAGTGGTCTGCAATACGCTCGTAATTTGTTGTAATATCAGAATGGACAAATCCCAGGTCAATCGTACATTTTCCTTCTCTTAATCTGCGGATATGGCGTGTCTTTAACTCCATATTCAGATCATCAATAACCTCCTCCAGCGGTTCAACCGTTCCCGCAAGTTCTACATCTTCTTTCTTAAATGCCGAAAATGAAGTATTTACAATCTCTTTTACGGCTTCTGTGAAAATGTGCAGCTCCTGTGTGGCTTTTTCTGAAAATGCCATATTTTTTTCTGCCATTTCCTTTGCCGCATCACACAGGTTGCATGCATGGTCTGAAATTCTTTCAAAATTACCGATTGTATGTAACATCAGTGATAAATTTTCCGAATCCTTTGCCGATAAATCTTTTCCACTTAATTTCATTAAATATGTCCCCAGCATATCCTCATACCGGTCTACGCGTTCTTCCATTGTGCTGACGGCCTCTGACTGGGTATCACTATAATCCCTGAAAAGTCCTATTGCCGTAAACAGACATCTTTTAGACAGTTCTGCCATATTATTAGTCACCTGCATACAGTGTTCCATGGCAAGACTCGGTTTATCCAAGAAACGCTCATCAAGCAGTGAAAATTCATCTGCCGGATTATCCAGTGCATCATTTGAATTATCACGGATTGTCAGACATGCCAGTTTCACAAGGCCATTACCAAACGGCAGTAATAACAGCGTTGCAAAAATATTAAATGTACTATGTACAACCGCAATACCGACCTGTGTTGCAGACTCTTCCATAAATGAGAACGGAAACAATGCATTGATTGAATAAAACAGTATCATAAATACAATTGTTCCAATGATATTAAAATACAGATGTACCAGTGCCGCACGCTTCGCATTTTTATTCGCACCGACTGCTGAAATCAGTGCTGTTACACAGGTACCGATATTCTGTCCCATAATAATCGGAATAACCGTTGCAAATCCAAGTGAACCGGTTGAACACAGCGCCTGTAAAATACCGACCGAAGCCGAAGAACTCTGAATAATCGCTGTCAATACAAGACCGGCAAGCATACCGAGTACCGGATTGGAAAACATTGTCAGAATCTGTGTAAACTGCGGTACATCTGCCAACGGCTCTACTGCACTGCTCATGGCATCCATACCTGTCATTAAAATGGCAAAGCCGACTAAAATTTTACCAATGTCCTGTACCTTCTGTTTTTTGACAAACATAATACAGACAACACCAATAATCGCTAAGACCGGTGAAAAGGATGACGGCTTTAATAAATTGACAAATAAATTGTCGCCCTCAATTCCTGTAAGACTTAAAATCCACGAGGTTGCAGTTGTACCGATATTCGCACCCATAATAATGCCGACCGCCTGTGACAGCCGCATAATGCCGGAATTGACAAAGCCGACAACCATAACCGTCGTTGCCGAAGACGACTGGATGACCGCCGTAACACCTGCACCAAGCAGCACTGCCTTCACCGGATTTGATGTTAATTTTTCAAGAATACTTTCCAGTTTACCACCGGATGCTTTGGAAAGACCTTCTCCCATCAGGTGCATACCATAAAGAAAAAGCGCCAGTCCGCCAATCATTGATAATACATTAAAAATACTCATTTTGCACTCCATTCAACTTTGTAATATTTATCGTTTGCAAAATGAAGTATAAAATACATTTATGAAATCTCTGTCAAACCTATGTAAAATCCATGTAAATTTTACATTTCCGGAGATTTTGCAAAAACTATTCTCTGATTATGTGGATTAATTCATGGATTTGTGTTCTCCTGTAATGGAAAAAATAACCCACTCCGAAATATTGGTTGCGTGGTCGCCAATCCGCTCCATATATTTAGCAACCATCAAAAGATCAGCTGCCTGCTCACCCTTATCTGCATTTTCATGAATCATCTGAATTAATTCTTTTTTAACTTTATCAAATAAATCATCGACTACGTCATCCCGCTTAATGACTTCATTCGCCTTTTCCAAATCCTTATCTACAAAGGCCTCAATGCTTCCCACCAGCATAATCATTGTTTCTTTTGCCATCTGCTGGATATGCTCCAGTTTCTTAATATACGGCTGGTCTGCCAGTGCAATTGTGATTTCTGAAATATCCGAAGCGTGGTCGCCGATTCGCTCCATATCCGTAATCATTTTTAATGCGGATGAAATCAGTCTTAAATCTTTTGCAACCGGCTGCTGCTGTAACAGCAGTTTCAGACATAGGTCTTCAATAATACGTTCCTGACGGTCAATCTCCTCATCTGCCTCAATTGCATGTCTTGCTAAATCCACATCCTGATTGACCAGTGCCTTGATTGCCGTTTCAATGGATTTTTCAATCATACTGCCCATTTCAATCAGCTCATCATTTAAAGTACTAAGCTGTCTGTCAAATCGATTTCTCATGTTTTCCTCCATTTCTGCCTTCTTATTTTCTTCTCATTTTCTTTGCTGTTTTTTATCCGGCGTATCGGGATTATCAGCCGAAACGTCCGGTGATATAGTCTTCCGTCTTTTTCTGCTTTGGCATAGAAAACAGCTGCTCGGTATCTCCGTATTCAATGAGTTCTCCCAGCAGGAAGAATGCGGTTTTATCCGAAATACGGGTTGCCTGCTGCATATTGTGCGTTACCATAACAATCGTATACTCTTTCTTTAACTCAATTGCCAGGTCCTCAATTCTTGAAGTTGATATCGGGTCAAGTGCCGATGTCGGCTCATCCATTAAAATCACTTCCGGTTCAACAGCCAGCGCACGCGCAATACAAAGTCGCTGCTGCTGTCCGCCTGAAAGTCCCAATGCTGACTTATTTAAACGGTCTTTTACTTCTTCCCAGATTGCTGCCTGTTTTAACGCTTTTTCAACGATTGCATCCAGTTTATGACGATTTTTAATACCATGCGTTCTCGGACCATAAGCAATGTTGTCATAAATACTCATCGGAAACGGATTGGGCTGCTGGAATACCATACCAACGCGTTTTCTTAAATGATTTACATCCATATCTCCGTAAATATCTTCAAATCCGTTTTCTCCTCGAAGCTGCATTTGTCCATCAATTTTACAGCCTTCAACTAAATCATTCATGCGGTTGATTGACTTTAAAAATGTACTTTTTCCGCAGCCTGAAGGTCCAATCATTGCACAAATCTGATTTTCAGGAATATCAATATTAATATTTTTTAACGCGTGAAAATCACCATAATGCAAATTCATATTTGTTACATGAATTTTTGTTGTTTCCATTTTTCCAGCTCCTTTTTATCGCGCACAATTTAATCTGATGCGGCAATTTCATAATTTTTTTCACAATGACATCTTATCAAAGCCGATGTAAAATGCACTATCACATTCCTGTAAATTTCATGTAAAGATATTGTTAATTTTTTTATTCAATGTAAACTGAACCAAACTTATGTAAATTAAGTAAATTCCGTGTGAAATTTATGGTGTTTTTTAACATTTGCGTAATCTTTTATTATATCCAATCAAACTCAACTTCATCTGCTTTTTCTTCTGACTTATGTAATTTTTTTATGCTTCTTTCCCTGTCGTTTTTTATTTTTCAAATTTTTCTCATTACATTACAATTTTGTGCAATTAACGACACGTTTTTATTTTTATGATTTTGTGGATATAGAATATGTGCAGGAACAGCGATTGAATAAAGGAGATTATCATGTGGAAAAAATTGAAAATACGCTATGGACTGACTGATTATCAGATTGCCCTGCTGCGTTATCTGCTTTTTACATTTCTTTCAGAAAGCAGCAAATTGTTTTTGATTTTATTCTTATACCGCAAGCATCTGGCACTCTGCATTGCAACGCTTCTGCTGCTTTGCTGTATCCGGCGTACCGCCGGCGGATTTCACTGCAATACATATGCAGGCTGTCTGTTTGTAAGCATCGGTTATGCTTTTTTGTGTCTGACGCTTTTGCCTTTGGTTTCTCTGACAAAACCGGAACGGCTTTTATTATGCATGGGCTGTATTTTGATAAATTATGCGCTTGCACCTGTTTCCTCATCAAAAAGACCTGTGCTTTCTGCCACGAAAAAGAAACAGTTTAAGTGGATTTCGACCGGCATTTTAATCGTGTTCTTTTTTATATTGCTGATTGCCCCGGAAAATGAATATATGATATCAGGATTCTGGGTAATTATACTGCATGCTGTACAGTTATCCTGTGCAGCCGTACAGAAAAAATTATGCACCGTATTTCATCATACCGTGCAGGAAAGGAGTATCCAATGAATACACAGACAGAAACAATTTCACCTGTAAAGGTGCTGTTAGAGCAGCTGGCAAGGGTAAGTAAATGGGGTGGAACATCGGGTCCAAGTATCTTTCTTTTTGGTGAAATCCAATTTCCGCAAGAAAGTGATTACCACGAAAAGCAGTAATATTCCATAAAATCAGAATGTAATGATTAAACGCTTTTATTCTGGATTTTTTACCTTCAAACTGATGCAATATTTGTCAGTTTGAAGGTTCTTGTATATAAAATAAACTTCGTATTTTCAGAAGATTACGAGTCTGTTTTACAAATCCAGCTCACGCAGGATTTCTTCCATGTTCCGCTTTCCATATACAATTCGTACAACATAAATCATCTTTTCTTCTTTAACAGGAAGATAATACATGATATAGCTGCCAATCAGCTTCTTTCGTATCTCCGTATTGGAAAGAAAATCATTGTTGACATAAGAACCGCTCTCCGGAAAAGAACGTATTTCGTCAATCACTTTCCCCAGCTTGTCGACAAAGTCCGATGCCGCCTGTGGATTTGACAACTCCACTGCAATGTATGAAACAATACCATCTAAGTCAGCTTCTGCCTTTTGTGACAGCCGATATTGGTACTTAGATTCCATATTTGCTCCTTATATTACTGATTGCAGCATCTCCATCTACCGTTCTTCCTGCCTTAATATCCTCAAGCCCCTCTATAACTGCTTTCGCTTCGTACATCTTCTGCATGGTCCGCTCATAATAATCAATGTCCATAACGACCAGACGTCCATATCCATTTTTTGTCACATAAACAGGACCATTTTCTTCGGCACATCGACGTTCCACTTCCACCGTATTTTTCAAATCACGCATAGGAATAATCTGCATAACTCCATCTCCTTTCTTGTGGCTATATTGTATCTTAAATTTAGCCACAAGTCAATGAAACGTCATCTGGATAAATATGTTATTTACTTACCTTTTCACTTTTATTTCGTAAATTCGTTTCATCGGACTTTTTTATATGTAATTCAATGAAAAACCAGTTTTTATCGTCAACTTCTGTATTGTCACATACAATATCAACACCATATTTTTCACAAATTTCTTTTACGTTATACAGTCCCAGTCCTCGTCCACTGCCTTTACTGCTATAACCCTTCTCAAAAAATCTGCCCATTTCGTCTAATGGAATCTTTTCACTTCTATTTCGCACTCCTAAACAGAATTCATTCTCATTTTCTGTGCAGGAAAGATGTATCTGTTTTTCAACCTGCTGTGTCTTTACTGCTTCCACTGCATTTTTTAATAAATTTCCAATCAGTTCTACCACCAGATATACAGGAATTTTACTGGTAAATTCTGATATATGGAAAGTATAAGTCACCTCTATTCCCTGTTCCTGAATGGAACTTAATTTTCCATATAAAAATCCTGCAATCACAGGATTGCCCGAAACAAGCAGTCTGTGAAAACGATTATTGCTGATGACATCTTTCGCATACTTTGACTGTTCCGAAACCAGTTCATCATAATCTTTACAAATGTAATGCAGGTTGCATAATGCACTAATATGATTGTCAAACTCATGCTGTCTGGCACGAATCTGCGTAATTAAATCCGAAAAAGCGGCACTGTACGTCTTATATGCTTCTAATTCTGCCTGCTTTTCCTGATATTTAATTCTATACAATAATCCATGTATACAAAGGATTATTATTAAGACCATTATTCCGCTTATTACTGTATATTTTATTGGTACTTTGCCATACGCATTTTTATACTGAAAAATAACAAAAATCACCAATGTACTTTCAAGTAGAAGTAATAAATCCATCATCTTTCCCTTACTTTGAAGTGATAATGAAATTGTATGTATCTTATATTTTTGGCAACTTACATAAACAACTATGAAAATAATCAAATTAGTAATTGCTACCAACAAGTCTTCATACCCATGTATTACATATTGTAAACCCTCTAGTATTAATAATGCAGGCAACTGTATTCCCATCATTATAATAGCAAGCAACACCATATTTACAATCATTTCACTAATTTTGGTTTTAAACTCCATAATGCAATATACTAGCAATGCAAAATAAATAATAAAAGAGCTATTTTGATTTAGTCCACAAAAACGAATCAAAGACATCAATACACAGTCACATACAATAAAAAGAACTGAAATCGAATCCAAATGCATTTTCTGTCCATATAATGCATTTAGTAAAATTAAAACAGTCACTGCCTCTAAAAAGACAAATATTATTAACATCATAATCCCAGCACCCCAACAACCTTCTTAATAAATGTTCCGCCCATTTCCACTGCTGTTTTGGTCCCCTCCAGCGTTATAAATCGATTGGTTTTGTCAATATTTTTGATATAATCTATATTAATCACACAATTTCTGCTGCACTGTACAAACTTCTCGTAATTCGCTTCCTCCATGATTTCCCTGAAAGATTTATACGGAATACTCAGCACATCACCGTTTTTCATATGAATACAGATTTTTCTTTTGATTAGTTCCATATAAATCACACGGTTACATTTGACAGGATACAAAATGCCGTCCTTTCTGAAAAACATCATTGCATCTTTTTCCTTTTGTGTCTTAAAATGCAGTGCATCGCGCAGAAGATTTTCAACCTGTGAAGGTGCAAACGGCTTTTCAATATATCCAAAAGCGTGCAAATCCCGCAAAGCATACATTTCCGGGTCTTCTAATGAAGTAATAAAAATAATAGGTGTAAAACGGTAACGCTCCAGCTTCCGCATAGATTGTGCATACTGCATACCTGATGTATCGCCTTTTTTATCACCATATAGAATAATATCCAGCATAAATACATCAATAGAAATTTCCATCGCTATTTTATAGGCTTCCCCGACATTATCCGTAACATAAACTTTTTCATCTTCTGCTACAGACAACACCAGTTTCTCTAAAACATTTAATATCTGCCTGTTGTCTTCCAATATTAATACACTCATACTTCCGTATCTCCGGTCTGACTGTTCATAAATTGCAGACCATGTTTCATAAATTCATATAGTTCCTTCTGCAATTGCGGCTGCATCTTTCTCCAGACAGCATTGATTTCTCCCAAATCATTCTCCCCATAAACCGTTTCAAACGGCATGCACTCAAAATTGTTGTATAGCAGCATCAACAGCTCCGCATCCGGCTTCTTTTCATTTTTCTCCATTGCCCTGTATTTCTTGATATCTACGTGCAGCATTTTTGCCATCTGCACCTGCGATAATTTATTGACCGTTCTGATGCCGTAAAATGCATTATCTTCGGCTGCGATTCCCGATGTATACATTTTCAGATATTCAAATTTTTCAATATACCGCATCACCTGTTTTACCTGTTTTTCGTAGCTTTTTATTCCCTGCATCACGGTCCATATCATATACTGCAAAAAGTCTGCCCTGCAATCTTCCTTACAACTCTCGTACAAATCATTTAATACGGTGCGGCGGTTCTCCTGTCCCGTAATGATATAGTCAATATCCCAGCCCTGTTGATACAATGCCGTTAAAATATCAAATGAGATTCTTGCCTTTCCCACTTCCATTTTACTGACATAACTTTGTGAAATGCAAAGCATCTGTGCAAGTTCATTCTGTGATATATTACGCTGCTCTCTGTATTTTACAAAACGCTCAAGCACATCCCTATACACTACACTCATAAGTACTAATCTCCGAACTTCATTCATACTGATTCTTATTTTAGTGTATTTATATTTCCCTAATTTATACCTATTATGGAATATTAATAAATGGAACTGCTGTAAAATAACCCTATTCAGAATGTTGACATTAAGAAATCGAAAAAAATAAAGCTGTACTTTAACGATTTTAAATCATTAAAGCTACAGCTTTATCCTTACCCATTTTAAACTTTATTTTATTCTGTTTTACTTTTCAATAGAACGTATTAAATTGACCATTTCAATTGCACCTTCTGCACATTCAAAGCCTTTATTGCCTGCCTTTGTACCGGCACGTTCAATTGCCTGTTCAATCGTATCCGTTGTCAGCACGCCGAACATTACCGGTATATCACTGTTTAAGGATACATTTGCAACTCCTTTGGACACCTCACTGCATACATAGTCATAATGGCTTGTTGCCCCGCGGATCACTGCCCCCAGACAGATGACGGCATCATATTTTCCGTTCTTTGCCATTTTAGAAGCAATCAGTGGAATTTCAAATGCGCCAGGCACCCAGGCCACTTCAATGTCTTCCTCCGCTACCTCGTGGCGCTTCAGACCATCTATGGCACCTGCTAACAGCTTTGACGTAATAAATTCGTTAAAACGTGCTACAACAATTCCTACCTTTACACCTTCTGAAACTAACTTTCCTTCATAAATCTTCATCTTTTTTCTTCCTTTCTTATATATTAATTTTAATAAAATGTTGTTTTAAATATCTTTTGTCATAGAAGTTCATACTCTGAAAAATCTCCGGTATCAGCCTTCTTATTCCGTGTGCGGTACATTGGATACATTACATTACATCATTACAGCAGATGTCCCATTCTCATTTTCTTTGTCTTTAAATAAAAACTGTCATACTTTGTTGCTTCCATCTGAATCGGCACACGCTCCGTAATTTCCATGCCGTAATCCGAAAGCTGATAAACCTTATCCGGATTATTGGTTAAAAGCCGCAGCGTCTTTGCGCCTAAATCCTTTAAAATCTGCGCACCGATATAATATTCACGCAAATCCCCGGCAAATCCCAGCGCCAGATTGGCTTCCAGTGTATCCATTCCGTTATCCTGCAATTCATAGGCACGCAGCTTATTAATCAATCCGATACCTCTTCCTTCCTGCCGCATATATAGCAGAATTCCCCTGCCTTCTTTTTCAATCTGTGTCATTGCAGCAGCAAATTGCTGTCCGCAGTCACAACGCAGGGAACCGAACGCATCGCCTGTCAGGCACTCCGAATGGACACGGCATAAAAGGTCTTTTCCGTCACCGATTTCACCTTTTACCAGTGCAACATGATGTTCTCCGTTTAAAAGATTGATATAACCGTATGCCTTGAATTCACCGTACTTTGTCGGCATTTTTGTCACTGCTACACGCTCTATGAGCTTATCATGCTTTTTTCTGTAATCCTGCAGCGCGGCAATCGTGATAAATTTTAACTGGTATTTTTGTGCCAGTTCCTTTAATTCATCCATGCGCATCATGGTACCGTCATCCTTCATGATTTCACAGCACAGACCGCACTGCTTTAATCCCGCCAGCTTCATCAAATCCACTGTCGCTTCGGTGTGTCCGTTGCGCTCTAACACGCCGTTTTTCTTTGCCATCAGCGGAAACATATGTCCCGGTCTTCTGAAATCCTGCGGTTTTACACCGTCTTCCACACATTTTCGTGCCGTCAGTCCGCGTTCCTTTGCGGAAATGCCTGTCGTTGTTTCCACATAATCGACAGATACGGTAAATGCTGTTTCATGATTGTCCGTATTGTCTGTCACCATCTGCGGAAACTGTAAGCGGCGGCAGATTTCTTCACTCATCGGCATACAGATTAAGCCCTTAGCGTGTGTCGCCATAAAATTAACATTTTCTGTCGTCGCAAATTCTGCCGCACAAATCATATCGCCTTCATTTTCGCGGTCTTCATCATCCGCTACGAGAATAATTTTTCCGTTTTTTAAATCTTCCAGTGCTTCATCCACCGTACTAAACTGAAATTCACTCATTTTTGTTCACCTTTCCTAAATAAATCCGTTCCTTAACAGCACTTCGCGGCTCACACCGCCGCCGTGTCCCGGTATCAGTTTTTCAATATATTTACCGATACAGTCCGTTTCAATATTAATAATATCACCAATTTTTTTATGTGTGAGTGTCGTGTTCGCCCTTGTGTGTGGAATCACCGATACGCTGAAGCTGTCACTTCGCACCTCTGCCACGGTCAGGCTGATACCGTCTAACGCCACCGAACCCTTTTCCACAATATATTTTAGTATTTTATAATCTGCACCAATCCTGTACCACACTGCATTGTCATCTTCACGGATACCAAGAATTTTCCCGGTTGCATCAATATGCCCCGATACAATATGTCCGCCAAATCTTCCGCCTAACTGCATTGCGCGTTCCAGATTCACCGGACTGCCTGTGCGGACACTGCCAAGCGAAGACCGCCGCAGGGTTTCATGCATGACATCTGCCGTAAAACTGCCGGCTTTTAAATCCGTTACCGTGAGGCACACGCCATTGACCGCAATGCTGTCACCGATTTTAGTCTGCTCAAGCACCGTGTCTGCCGCAATCGTGATAACCGCCGATGCCGGATTTTTCTGAATCTGCTTTATCGTTCCGACTTCTTCGATAATTCCTGTAAACATCTGCTCTACACTCCTTCCTGTATTTTCTTTGGCACACTCCTGATTAAAATGTCTTCACCAATCCGGCGGATTTCTTTGATTTCAAATTCATATGCCTCACATGCCAGCTTGACACCGCTTCCGCCGACCGGTGATTTTGCTTCCTGCCCGCCAAAAATCTTTGGTGCAATATACGTCTGCACGCAGCTTACAATTCCCGCCTGTAAGGCAGACCCGTTTAATGCTGCACCGCCCTCTAAAAGCACGCTGTCGATTTTTTGTTCACCGAGCTGTTTGCATAAATCCTGTAAATCCAGCTGCTTTTTGCCGTTTTTGTCATACGTTTCCGATACTTCAAGAATTTTACAGCCTTTATCGGTAAATACTTTTTGTTTTTCTTTATCCGTACAGCACGTTGCAAGTATTGTCGGTATTTCCTTTGCCGTTGTTACAACAAGCGAATCAGCCGGGGTACGCAGTGACGTGTCACAGATAATTCTTACCGGCGAATGTCCCTCCGGCAGACGGCAGTTTAACATCGGATTATCGGCAATCACCGTTCCGACACCTGCCATAATCGCCGCACAGCGGTTCCTGTCTTCATGCACCTGCCTGCGTGCCGCCTCTCCCGTAATCCACTTGGAATCGCCTGTCACCGTTGCAATTTTGCCGTCCATTGTCATTGCGTATTTCATCAGTACAAATGGGCGTTTCGTGCGGATATAATGGAAAAAGATTTCATTGAGTGCATCGCACTCCTGTTTTAAAATACCGGTTTCCACTTCAATTCCATGCGCCCGCAATACCGCAATCCCGCCGCCGTCTACAAGCGGATTCGGGTCATTTGAACCGACATATACCTTTACAATCTTATTTTCAATAATTGCCTCCGTACAGGGCGGTGTTTTTCCGTAGTGACAGCATGGCTCTAACGTCACGTAAAGTTCTGCTCCCGCCGGATTTTCACCGCGTCTGTAACAGTCCGCTATCGCATTGCGTTCTGCGTGCAGCTGTCCGTATTTTTCATGATACCCTTCTCCGATAATCCGGTTGTCCTTTACCAGCACCGCACCAACCAGCGGATTTGGATTAACCGCGCCTGTTCCCTTTTTTGCCAGCTCCAGCGCCCGGTACATATATTGTTTTGTCTGACTGCTGTTCAATTTTACGCACCTTCTTTTTATTATCATTTTTTTGTTTACAACTGTTTTTCCATAAAATGCACAAAACCCCTGAAAAGTCCGTATAACACGGTTCCTTTTCAGGGGTTCTTTTTATTGAAAACATAA
Organism: Lachnospira intestinalis; assembly: GCF_040095895.1. Taxonomy (NCBI): domain Bacteria; kingdom Bacillati; phylum Bacillota; class Clostridia; order Lachnospirales; family Lachnospiraceae; genus Lachnospira; species Lachnospira intestinalis. The sequence continues at coordinate 152,577 of NZ_JBBMFS010000004.1, read as the reverse complement.
GATGCCTTGCGGCACCCCGCATATTGTGTAATACAAAAAATGAAACTCTGAAATGCTTTCACATTCCAGAGTCTTCAATCAGTGTATACATAACTGCTCAATGACCTTTTCTTTCATCCAGACTGTACTGTCGGCTTCGGAGTTACACCGAATCATGCCTTGCGGCTCGTGGGCTATACCACCGGTTAGGAATTTCACCTGACCCTGAAAAGTATTTTGCTGTTGTGTATTATTATATACAGTGTTACCTGCACATGCAAGAATATTTTTACAATTATTTTTATATTTTAAATTCAAAACATGAGTTTTTCAGTTTACAACTTCCATAAAACAATCTGTATAAATCCCTACTTCCCGCGCTCATGGCTCATGCGTTCCATTGCCATATGCGCAGACAGCCGCCGCACATTCCACGTTCTGTTGGTCGGTGTAAGCACCGCCTTATAGTCAATCGACGACTGCTTATTTCTTAATTCAAACAAAAATTTATCCAGATGCTTTTCCGTCACATCACAAAACAACAGCATACCCGGCTCTGACTTTAATTCTGCCTGTACTGCGCCGACTGCGAAATTTTGCACTTCATTCTGCGTTCCGCCTGTAAAATCCTGTGCTTTACTCTGTGTACCGCCTATAATGCCCGCACCTTTTACGGCTAAAAGCTGCTCTATCGTACAGTCATAGAGCGATACCGGCACTTCCTGTACCGCAATGCGCATATTGTCTGCCAGCTTTTTTACAAGCAGGGTATCTGCCGGTTTCGTCCCGAATAATAAAATTTTTTCCATGTGCCTACTTTTCTCCCTGTCCGTAGCTGACGTTGCAGTCTAAAATGCTTTTTAATACCGCATTGCTCATCTTGGCAAGCGGCATATTAAATTCATCTTCATTACAAAGCAGTGCCACGGCAAACAGATTGGCTTCATATTCCACATTCGTATGGACATTTTTTGTCGTAACATCAAAATGGTTAATCGGTTCTGTATGCAACAGGGCGTGTCCCAGTTCGTGTGCACACAGAACTTTTTGTGACAGCGTGCTGTATAAGCCATTAATAGATATAATCGTCGGATACCCTTCCATTTTCAATGTCTGCGCCTTAAAGTCCCCAATATTCACATTCCGGATTAAAACCTTAATGCCGTACTTTTCCGCAATTTCAAATGGATTGTTTGTCTTCCAGACGGATTTGATATCACAGGCAAGCCTGATAATCTGCTGTGCTCTCATTCTTCTCTCCCCCGTCATCATCTCTTATATTTATAGCTTACCAGCTTGAGCTGCTGCAAAATTTCATTGGCAAATTCCACAATTGTTTCTTCGCTCATCTCATCGGGATTATAACCTCCAAATGCCGCCAGTGTCGGCATCTTGAGCATAAATTCCATTGCATCCTGCGCATTTTCAAATTCTCTTGGCAGTTCACTGTCTGCTGTTTTTTGTACCATACTGTCATTGCCCATCAGCTCCGAAGCGGATGTTTCAAAAATCTGACACAGCTTATCAAAAACTTTGATGGGTATTTTCTCAATCGTAGAATCTTCATATCTGTATACCGTAGAAACCGAAACACCAAGTGCTTTTGCTACATACTCTACAGAAATATTTTTTTCTTTTCTTTTGGCTTTAATGCGTTCACCAATTGTCATTCTGAAAATCCTCCCATGAATCATCTTTTATAAGCATACAACAGCACTGCCAAAGAATCAAGTTTATTTCTGCTTTGCAGACAGTTTTCGTGCCGCAAAATTCGACAGCATATTGATAAGAATTACTACAATTAACAGTACAACTGCCGTGGCGTATGCCTGATTGGTGTTTAAACCTTCTTTAGACAGGTTATACATATGGACAGCAAGTGTTCTTGTGGAATCAAAAACGCTTTCCGGCACTTTGGCAACCGTTCCTGCCGTATAAATCAGCGCCGCCGTTTCACCGACAATTCGTCCCGTTGCCAGAATAATACCGGATAAAATGCCCGGCACGGCAGACGGAAGCACAACTTTAAATACAGTCCGCAGTTTTCCGGCGCCCAGTCCGAAGCTGCCCTCACGGTAACTGTTCGGTACGGAAAGCAGGGCTTCTTCTGTCGTTCTCATAACCGTCGGCAATACCATAATCGCAACCGTCAATGCACCGGCAAGCAGGGAATTTCCGAAGTTGCAGACACCTACAAAGAAAATCATGCCAAATAACCCGTATACAATTGAGGGAATACCTGATAAGGTTTCTGCTGTCACGCGGACAATACTGACAATTTTATTTCCTTTTTTTGCGTATTCCACCATATAAATAGCTGAAAATATACCAATCGGTACAACTATCACAAGTGCCAGTGCCGTCAATAACAGCGTGTTAATAATGGACGGAAGCATGGATACATTTTCCGAATTATACTCCCATGCAAACAGATCCGGTGTCAGATGCGGAACACCTTTTACAAGAATGTATACAATAATAAATCCTAAAACCAGTACCGTAATCAGTGCTGCCAGCGAAGTCAGAATATACACCGCAAAGGAACCCGGATGTTTTAAATAGCTTTGAAATTTCTGCTTCACACTCTGATAATTAATTGCCTCTGCCTTACCGGCGCTGCCGGCATTTTCCATAGCTGCTTTTACATTTTCCATGATTAGTGTACCTCCTTCCGTTTCAGGATAGAAAAGAGCGTGTTAATAATTAAAATAAAGACGAATAATACAACGCCCGTTGCAATTAACGCTTCTCTGTGTAAATCTGTTGCATAACCCATTTCCATAACAATATTGGCCGTTAATGTACGGATACCCTGAAAAATGCCCTTTGGCATTCTTGCCTGATTACCGGCAACCATGATGACCGCCATTGTTTCACCGATTGCACGGCCAATTCCTAAAACAATTCCTGCCATGATACCGGATTTTGCAGCCGGTACAACGGTTAAAAATACGGCTCTTTCATGCGTTGCCCCAAGTGCCAGCGCCCCCTGGTAATACCGTTCTGGCACGGCGCGGATTGCGGATTCTGCAATGCCGATAATCGTCGGTAAAATCATGATGCCAAGTAAGACGGATGCCGTAAAAATGCTCTGACCGTTCCCGCCAAACGTGTCTTTAAACAGCGTTCTGACCGCCGGTACAATCACACATAAACCAAAAAATCCATATACGACCGAAGGGATTCCTGCCAGCAGGTCAATTCCCGGTTTGATAATTTTATAAAGTCCTGCCGGACAGAATTTTGCAAGATAAACTGCTGTTAAAAGTCCAATCGGAACACCGACAATAATCGCTCCGGCTGTTACATAAATACTGCCGAGAATCATCGGAAAGATTCCGTAAATATCATTTCCCGGTTTCCATCGTTTTCCAAGCAGGAAATCAAACACACCGATTTCTTTCATTGCCGGCAGTCCGTTTGCAAACAGGAATATGCAGATCAATGCAACTGCCAGAATCGACACGCATGCACATAGTAAAAATACATATTCCATTACTTTCTCTTTTACTTTCATTTTACAAATGCTCCCTTCTTACGCACAAACACGCCGCCACACTAAGATTTCCGTCCATTCTTTCACATTTTCTTAGTGCGGCAGCTTTTAAAAAGGATTGGTTATAGGTCGTTAAGTTTTAATTACTTTACATTGTTCCAGTCTGTTGTTTCACCTGTAAAGATTGCCTTTACCTGTTCAGATGTGATGTTTGAAGCGCTGTTTTTGTTGTTTACAATAACTGCAATACCATCCAGTGCGATTACCTGATTGGTAAGACCGGCACTCTTTTCGCTGTCCTTTAATTCTCTTGAAGCCATACCGATGTCACATGTACCGTCAATTGCTGCTGTCATACCGGTTGTTGAATCGCTTTCCTGAAGTTCAATCTTAGCGCCTGTGTTGACCTTCTGATATGCTTCTAACAGTTTTTCCATAACTGGTGTTACAGAAGAAGAACCTGCAACAACAATCTTTCCTGATGCGCCGTTGCTTGTAAACGCGCCGCTGTTGCCCTGTGAAATGTAACCGTTTGATTCTACAATCTTCTGTCCGTCTTCACTTAAAATGTAGTTGATGAAATCCTGTGTTACTTCTGATACTGTTCCCTTTGTTGCGATGTTAAACGGTCTTGAAATCTTGTATGTACCGCTCTTTACATTGGCTGCTGTTGCTTCTGCACCGTCAACCTTTAATGCCTTAATGCTTGAATTTAATGCACCAAGTGATGTATAACCGATTGCTGCTTCATCACCTGCAACAGTTGTCATCATGACTTCTGTGCTGTTTGTGATTGTTGCATCATCTGTTGTGTTATCTACTTTCTTACCGCTTGCATCTTTTTCTTCGATACCAAACAGTTCGATAAATGCACCTCTTGTACCGGAACCGTCTTCTCTTGATACAACTGTGATTGTCTGGCTCTTTGATGAAGAACCGGCACTGCCTGTTTTCGAATCATTTGATGCTGAGCCTGAACTTCCGCATGCAACCATTGTACCCATGCACATTACGCTCATTGCTACTGCCGCAAATCTTTTCCAATTTTTCATTCTCATGTTTTTTCCTCTTTCTTTATTAAAAAATAATGTTTTGGAAGGATTTCTCTTTCCTTTCGACATTGTTATCATACCTTAACCGATGTAAAATTCACTATCACGTTTTCCTTAAATCTATGTAAAGTCTTCGTAAATTTTAAGCGTATATGTAAAGGAAAAGCACTTTGCGTAAACTATGTAAAATCTACGTAAAGTGCTTTGTTAAATTCCTGTTTTACTGTGTAATTTTTACTTTCCGACGCTCTGCTAAAAGCACGGCTGTCACCAGTGCCACAAACGGAACTGTAAGGATAACACCTAAGCTTCCTGCAATTCCCTGCATAATTTCGATGCCGATATTATAAGAATTTATCAGCTGGATCAGCGGCAGGTTGTAGGCATAATCTATAACCAGTGTGCTTAACGAACCGCCGACAAATGCCAGTATCAACGTATTGGACATTGTTCCCATCATATCACGCCCCACGTGTAGTCCGCTTTTAAACAACTCTGTCCATGTCAGGTTTCCTGTTTTGGCATCAATTTCACAGATTGCCGATGAAACCGACATTGCCACGTCCATAACTGCACCAAGTGAAGCGATTAAAATACCTGCAAATAACAGACCGCCAATCTGGATTTTTGTATTCTGACCGACATAAACAAGCGTTTCAATATTGCTCACATTATAGCCGTCAATATCTGCTGATAATCCAAAAAGGCTTGCTGCAATGCCTGCCGTTACTACGCCTGCCGTTGTACCAATAACCGAAGCTGCACTTTTTACCGATACACCTCCTATCAGATACATTGTTACAATCGTTGTAATCACACACACAAACACCGCTGACCAGAACGGAGAACAGCCACGGTAAATCATCGGCATGAACAGATAGACAATGGATAAAAAAGTAAACACCAGCCCGATAACTGATTTCACACCGTTTTTTCCACCAATCACACAGATGGCAAGTAAAAATATTCCGATAAAAACCGCCGTCTGCAGGATTCTGTCTTTAGAATAAACGGATACGCTTGTTGTATCACCGGACACACTGATATTGACAATCACCTGATCCCCCGCTGCACAGACTGCACCGAAAAGATTGCCCTCAGAACTGGTTGCATCATAGATGTTTCCTTTTTGCTGTCCGGTCAGAAGTTTTACTTTTAAATACTGATACCCTGCACGCTGTCCGTCCTCTGTCAAGTTATCCCTGACAACCTCCGTCACCACTGCTTTCTGATAGGAATACCCTTTCATGGAAACCATTTCTGTCTTTTCCACGCTGTTTAAAACCCTTACCAGCATAATATACCCTGCCAGACACACTACTATGATTACCGCACGCAAGAGAATGCGTTTCTGTTTACTTTGATTCATCTTATTTTCCATCCTGTTCCTTTATAACGTCAGTTTTTCGCACTAATTCTCATTCTTTCTTTTTTTCTCAGTTACGGCAATATAGCCAAGACCTGCCAGTGAAGCCGCACCCAGTGAGAACCACAGCACTGTTGGAAAAGCGTTATCTCCGGTCTGTACATTGGACTTTGCTGTTGTTGCAGTGCCGGTCTGAGTTGTGCTGTTTCCTGAAGTTTGTCCGTTACCGGAAGTTCCGGCATTATCGTCTGCTGTACCGGCATTTCCGGCATTATTACCATCAGATGTACTGTCACCGGAAGATATATTGTTATCAGTATCGTTTCCGTTTTCACCGTTATCCACGGCTTTTAATGCACTTACAGCTTCCTGAAGGGATGTCACCGCACTTGCCACGTCTGTTGTTGTACTTTCTGCATTCTCATAAATTGCCTTTGCTGCATCAATTGTATCAGAAAGCTTCTGTACAGATTCTTCTGTATAAGTGCCTGCTGCCTTTACTTCTCCCAGCTTTACCTCTGCTGATTCAATTTCTTTCTTCAAATCTTCTTTTTCAACTGATTTTACAATTGTATATGATGTCTTTATATTTCCGTCCGCCACTAATTCTGTATTGGTTGCTGCATCATAGGTCTTAACGGTCAGTGTTGTTTCTGTAAAATCAATCACTGAATAGGTTGGGCGCCAGCTCTGGCTTCTTGCAGCAATGTAATTTTGCTGTGTGCCGATTAACTGATAATACTTACTGCCTGTTGCTGAATTAGCTTCAAAATATACCGTTCCTTCCGGATTAACGACATTATTTTTATTTTCAATATTTGTTAAAATGTTGTAGCAGGCATTATCACCTAAATATGCACTGAAATCATCTGTATTCGTCTTAGGAGCAGACTGATAAGAAGAATGTGTCTGTCCGTCTGATGACAACTGATACGTTCTTGAATAAGTATGGTCATGACCCTGTAAAACTGCATCGAAATCGTATTTGTCAATAATCGGTGTCAGCTGTGTACGAAGTACAATGCCGTCAGAATCTGAATGGTCATATCCGGAACCATAAATATCCTGGTGGAACATTAATACTCTCCATGTTGCATCCGGATTGGCTTCTACCGCCTCTTTAATTACATTTTCATGGGTTGCGCAGTTATAGTTGTTTGTATCAATGGAAACAAATAATGTATTACCATAAGTAAAATAATAATCTGTACCGGCATCTGTCTTTCCTTCTGTTGTTGCTACCGATGTTGCCGTATTCGGATTATTAAAATGATTACTGTAATTGACTGATTTTGAGTCGTGGTTTCCGATTGTTGTTGCTACCGGCATACTACGAAGCAGCGGACTTGATAAAAATCCTGCGTATTCAATCTGCTGTTCTAACTTATCTGCATCTTTTGATACCGACGTCTGGTTAATCTGGTCACCGGCTGAAAGAATGATGCTGACATTACTGTGTGCAGATAATGCACTACTTAATGTATGATTCCAGTTATATGCATCATTCATTGCATGATATTCCTTAGAATTATCATCTTGTCCTACAGAAGCTCCAATCTGCGGATCTCCGACATACATGACTGAGAAATTTTCTGTAGATTTTGTTTCAAATGTATAAGTATCTGACCATGCTCCGTCAAGATAATACTGATACTGATATGATGTGTTTTCTGCAAGTCCGGATACTGTAACTTTATTCGGAATCAATGTAATAACATTATCATTTTCCGTTATGGTTTCCTTATTGGCCAAATTCTGCTGTCCCTGTACTTCCTGAATCACCCTGCCCTGTGAATCCATCAATTTAATCTTTGGTATTTCTTCTGTCACACAATACCATGCAAAATTCATCTTTGTAGCATTTTCACCCGGTGTCAATGCAATCTGCTCATAGTTATTGCGGATTGTTTTCCACTTTTCCTGCCATGCAGCCCATTCGGCGCTATCTGCATAAACATTAGAATAAGCCGTCTTTTCTGCTGTTTCACTTCCATCTTCTACATAACAGGCATCTTTTACTGCTGTACCTGTCGTCTTACTGCTTGAAGCATCGTTCCATGCGGCTCTCATTGAACTTCTCGCATAGGTTTCTACAGAACCCATTCCAATTCCTGCAACCATTGATGCTGCAAGTACTGCTGATACCAGTTTTCTTGTTTTTCTCATCTTTTCTTTTCCTCCAATTATGCGTTGCTGTAATAATGAATTACATTCTTTACTTTACTATTGGAAAGTAAAAAACAAATAATTGTCCTGTAAATGCCTTGTAAATCTTTCTGAAATGTTGGAAAAATAAAAAGACATAATCTCTATGAAATACAACGATGTATCTATACTTTCAGATACATTTTCATTTCTCACAAAGATTATGTCTTTTAAAATATTTTTAATATAATTGTTTTACAACATCAAACATTTCATTTTCTGATGTTATCTTAAAATCAGAATGACAAGAATACCCAGTATAATGCGGTACCAGCCAAATATCTTAAAGTCATGCTTTTTAATATAGCCCATCAGGAATTTGATAACAAATACCGATACGATAAACGCTACTACTGTTCCCACAAGAAGAATCAGTGCTTCACCGCCAGTCATTGCAATACCTGCAAGTATATACTTGGCTGCCTTTAAAAGACTTGCACCAAACATAACCGGCACAGCAAGGAAAAATGTAAATTCTGCCGCTGTCGCTCTGGATACGCCAATCATTAACGCACCGACAATCGTTGCACCGGAACGGGATGTACCCGGAAAAACAGCCGCTGCCAGCTGGAATAATCCGATAATAACAGCTTCTTTATATGTAATGGCATCAATACTTGTCGTTGTCGGTCTTTTCTTTCCCCTGACCGTTTCTACAATGATAAAAATAACACCTACTACAATCAGTGCAACTGCAACCGGAATCGGATGATAAAACAGTTCATCAATCAAATCATCAAATAAGATGCCGACAATCGCTGCCGGAATACAGGCTACGATAATTTTAAGCCACATATCCAGTGCGCCACGTTTCCAGCACACTTTTTTCTTTGTCTGGAAACGGGAACCCGTTTCATTCTTACTGCGGTGTACCTTCACCGTTTTTGTAGTAAACGGCCAAAGCTTATTCCAGAACAGCAGCACAACTGCCAGAATCGCACCAAACTGGATTACAACCTCAAACAGTTTCCAAAAATCCTCTGATACATTCAGCTTGACAAACTGATTGAACAAAATCATATGCCCGGTACTGCTGATTGGAAGCCACTCTGTAATACCTTCGACAATACCAAAAAGTACTGCCTTTAATAACTCTAATATTTCCATAAAATTCTCCGTATCTTTACCTTTCTTCTTTATTTTATGCCCGCTTACGCACCTGTAGCACAAACAAACATATTATATAATACTTTACGGCAAAAATACAGCAAAATTTGTCCGCATCTGTTTAAATTCAAACCATTTCTAAACAGTTCTTAAACATTTTTTGATGCTGCTAAGTACGCCTCATTGGAAAAATATGCCTGTGATGAAATCACTTCACTTTCCTCCTGCGGTTTTTCCCTGCGGTAATAATTGCCGTCACGGCAGAGTTCCCTGCCCTTTACCGTATCGTGCAACATAATGCCGAACATCGTACGCACACGGTCTTTAATTGCCGTATCATAAATTGGTGTGGCAACTTCAACACGCTTTACCGTATTTCTCGTCATAAAATCAGCGGAAGAAATAAACATCTTATCCCGCTCCGGCGTACCGAAAATATAGATTCTGGAATGTTCCAGATACCGTCCCACAATACTGATAACCCTGATATTTTCTGTGTATCCTTCAATACCCGGAATCAGACAGCAGATACCTCTTACAACCAGATCAATTTTTACTCCATGCTGAGAGGCTTCAACCATCTTATCAATAATCGTCTTATCCGTAAGCGAATTCATTTTCACACCAATATATGCCGGTTCATTGTTATCTGCGTGGCATATTTCTTCTTCAATAAAATCAAGTACCTTATTCTGAAGACACTTCGGCGCAACTAAAAGATGATGGGTTTCTTCCATAACCTGTGCCATACACAGTCTGTTAAATACCTGTGCTGCTTCCTCTGCAATATCCTGATTGGCTGTCATCAGGGATAAATCCGTATACAGCTTGGCAGTCTGTTCATTATAATTGCCCGTTCCAATCTGTGTAATGTGCTTGACTTCTGTTCCGTCACAATACGTAATCAGGCACAGCTTGGAATGAACCTTAATGTGGTCAATACCGTAAATAATCCGACAGCCTGCGTCCTCTAACCGACGCGACCACTCAATGTTATTCTCCTCATCAAACCGCGCTCTTAATTCCACCAGTACAACAACTTCTTTTCCGTTTTCCGCAGCATTAATCAGTGCTTCTACAATCTGTGAGTTTTTCGCAACACGGTAGAGCGTCATCTTAATAGACACGACCTTTTCATTTTCCCCTGCTTCATTTAACAGGCGGATAAACGGCTGCATACTCTCAAACGGATAACTAAGCAGAATATCCCCCGCTTCAATCTGCTCCATCATCGAAAGTGAACTGCGTACATAGCGGGAATTCTGCGGCACTCTGCGCACGTAAAACAAATCCTTTTTGCCATGCAGCTTATCGCGTATCTGTGAAATAAAGGACATGGAAAGCGGTGCTTCCGAATAATAAATCTGGTCTTTATTCAGCTTTAACTCCTTGCAGAGTGTCACGATGACCTTTTCATCTAACAGGCGTGAATACTCCATTTTAACCGGACACAGCTTTCGTCTTTCCCTGATCATTTTTTCCATGGTGTTGCGGTAATCCAAATCTTCATCATAAAACGCATCATCAACATCAATATCTGCATTCCGGATAATACGGATTAAAGATTTACTTTTTATCGTATATTTTGAAAAAATCTGTGGCATAAAATGCAGAATTAATTCTTCTACGAGCATATATTTATTTTTATCTGAAGGTATCGGTATCAAGCGCTTAAAAACCTCGCTGCTGCATGGTACAATTCCGAGTTTTTCATTATTTTTAGACTTTAACAATGCAACCGCGTAGATTTCCTTATTCCGCAGGAATGGAAACGGCTGCTTTTTTCCGACAATCTGCGGAGAAAGTAACGGCATAATCGAATGTTTAAAATAATTTTCAAGATAAACAGCATCTGCAAATTCAATGTCATTAAAACTGATTAACTCTATACCGTATTCACCGATTTCTGACATCAGATTCAGATACGCCCGGTCTTTTTTACGAAGCAGTTCGCCTACCGATGTGAAAATCTCCGACAGCTGTTCCTTTGCTGTCATCTGTGTCTTATTATCTCTTGCATCTGCCGAAAAAATCATCTGGTCAGTCAGTGTTCCCACTCGCACCATGAAGAATTCGTCCAGATTACTCTGAAAAATCGATACAAATGATAACCGCTCACAAAGCGGCACTTCTTTATCAATCGCCTCATCTAACACCCGTTCATTAAATTTCAGCCACGAAAGCTCCCTGTTATAATAATATGGTTTATGGGTATGCAACCCTTTTGCTTTATCCATCATCTTCTTCTCCCATCCGTAATCATATTTACACTTCTAACCCCTTATATACCACACGGTTCATCTCCGAAACTGAGTCCTGCAAACTTTGCCTGTCTGATAATATCTGAATCCATGTCAACCAGCTTTGTCTTTCCTGCCACTTCGCTGATCGGAATAATATCTATCTTATTCTCTTTTACACACGTCATATAACCATATTTTTTCTGCAAAATGAGTTCTGCGGTCTTCGCTCCCAGCCTTGTCGCAAGAACCCTGTCATAGGCACACGGCTGTCCGCCCCGCTGCACATGCCCCGGAACGGTCACACGAACCTCCAAACCTGTCTTTTGAAGGATCTCTGCTCCGATTCGATATGCAGCCGAAGGATAATTCTCCTTCTTTCTTTTTGCTTTTAATTCAGATTTTGAAAGTGCTGCTTCCTCTTTGGAAATCGCACCTTCCGCCGCTGCAATAATCGTAAAATGTTTTCCTGCCTTTGTTCTTTTACGAATAGCCTCTGCAACAACCTCTAAATCATATGGTATTTCCGGAATCAGTAAAATATCGGCTCCTCCTGCCATACCTGCATAAAGGGTCAGCCAGCCTGTTTTATGTCCCATCAGTTCTACAATAAATACTCTGCTGTGGGATGCCGCAGTAGAATGTATGCAGTCGATTGTATTTGCCGCAATATCTACCGCAGACTGAAATCCGAAGCTGACGTCTGTCCCATACAAATCATTATCAATAGTTTTAGGCATTGTCAGTATATTTAATCCCTTTTTTGACAATAAATCTGCTGTCTTATGAGAACCGTTTCCACCCAGCACTACAAGGCAGTCCAGTGAAAGCTTTTTGTAGGTTTCAATCATACATGCTACTTTATCCCTTCCGTCTTCATCCGGCTCATGAATCCGCTTAAACGGCATACGGGACGTTCCAAGAATCGTACCGCCTTTATTTAATATTCCGGAAAACTCTCCCGGCTTCATTACATGATACTGTTCGCGTACCAGTCCTCGGTATCCGTCTTCAAAGCCATAAATTTCGACCTCGCTGCACTGTTCGTAAAGACTTTTTGCCACACCCCGCATTGCTGCATTTAACGCCTGACAATCTCCGCCACTGGTTAACATTCCTACTCTAAGCATATGGAAACCTCCTCTTTTTCTGATTCTGTTCTATGATATAAAATGTATGTAAAATCCACTATCTTATTAGTGTGAAATCTGTGTAAAATATTATTTTTTGCTTTTTGCAATCACACCGCTCTTCCCGTTACTCTTACCATCATTGTGGTAGATTCCATGGAAAATGTCAAGCGGTATGAACACATATTTTTGCAATAATTCCAGTTCTAATCCTGTGTCTGACTGCTGTTTAAATTTGTGAATGTAGTTTTGTGGATATTCATGAAATTCTTTGATACTTGTTTCAAAAAATACTATCGTATAGACGGATTTTATATTCTTGTAATTGAAGGCTTTTTTCTTTTCGCCTTTGACCAGCTTTCTGTATTATCAGGATTATGATGCGTTGGAGGAAGCAGAACGGAATGTATACCGAAAAGGAATATACTTTATCAGTGCAAGTGTATCTTTATCCTTGCCATCCCAGTTAATCATATTTTCAATGCCACCATTAACCTGAGCCACCGAATTGAATTCACCTTTAGACATTCCTTTTTCCTTCATGTCAATGAACTGATACTTAATACCTCGTTCTTTGAAAAATCGTTCCGCTTTTTTGTATCATTACATTTCTTGGTTCCAAATATCTGTATGTTCATTAAAATCACCTTTTACCATAAATTGTAACATAATATTCCTTTGCAATTTTTCCGATTTACAAAGGTAATTCTATATGGCATTCAAGAACATCGCTATCTTTTGAATCCCATTTAACATCTAGTTTTCTAAACAGCCTTATACTTGGCTCATTTTCTGCATCTATTAAAATATCAAGTCTGCTATATCCATACACTTCATGCACCCAACTACACCATTCTTTCAGTAGTTTAAAACCATACCCCTGATTCTGATACTTCTTTACTACTACAATGGCAATCTCCGGATATTTGCATCTTCCATATTGCAAACTGACTCTTCCTAAAAACTCCCCATCTTGAAGGAAAATCGAATAATGAATATCCTCGCCCTCGAATAAAGTCTCCCAGAAGCATTTCATCGCAATCTTTGGCTGATGTTTATATATTCGACCAATAAGATATTCAGCTTCGCACACTTTCCTAAAATTATCATAATCTCTATCGTCGGTTTTCCTTATATAGAAATTTTCAGAACGATACTCTATATTCTTCTCATTCAATCAAAAAACCTCTCTTTCCACAGAGCATTAATGTTTATCTCATGCTGCTTACATAAAACACCGGAATGCCAATTCCATAAACGATATTGAATGGTCCCCATTCATAAACAGCCAAAATATGTCCTGATATGTAATTTTGTTCATAATATATGTCCTTACATTTCGATTATCCTTCCGCAAGTTTCATATAATGTTTGTATAGTACCGAAAAACGATTGGCTTTTTGACTTCCACGGTTTTTGCTTTCCACAAAAATGGAGAAATACAGTATTTTGCATAACCCAGCATTACCTTAAAAGGCTCTATATAGTTTTTATCAAAAGTTACGAGCAAATCTAATTTTTCATTCCTCATAAGTACCTTCTATTATGCAATATGTTTTTTATTATAATGTAGACGCTTTGCTGCATCCTCTTTTACAAGTTCGACGGCAACAGCAGCCAACGGAATGAAGAAAATAATACCAATAATTCCAAATAATTTGCCACCAATCATAGCAGCGATTAACGTATACAATGGTGGTAAACCTACAGAACTTCCTACCACTCTCGGATAAATAAACTGGTTCTCCACAAATTGCGTCATACTATAAACAATAAGGCACCTTATTACTAACGATGGGGTCACCAGCAACGTAAGGAAAATACTTACCGCACTGGAAATAAATGCACCAACATAAGGAATAATGGCACATACTGCTGTCAGCAATCCAACTAAACTTCCATACGGCAATTTAAAAATTGAAAATGTTATACACATAAGGAAACCTAGTATGACTGTCTCTGTGCACTGTCCAGTCAGAAAATTGCCAAAGATTCTGCGAAATGTCCTGCAAACATGTAATATCCATTCAGCCCATGACGGTTTCAAATATGCTGTAATTAACTTCGTTGCATGCCGTCCCACTCTTTTGCCATCCAGTGAAATATAGACAGCTATAATAAATGCAAAACTGGCAGTTATAAGTCCTTTCACAGTAGAGGATAAAACACTCGCAACATTCGTTAACATGGAATCAATCTGTGTTGAAAAGTTTTGTAATATCTGTTCCATATTGATATCTGCTGTTAATTCCTCCAGCCATGCCGCATTGATATTATGACTATTCATATATGTAATCCACTGCGGAATACTTGCTTCTATCTGATCATACAAGCTCTTAATTTAAGCAGTCTGTTTTCAATTCCTTTCATAGGTACATGAATAAATAGCGCCAAAATCCCGCCTACAATCACAGGCATTACAATACTGACCACTTTACCCATGTAGGACAGCACCGTTCCCAGATTCATCAATGCCACCAGATATGTACAAATAAAGTTACATATATCATACAGGTTGTAAGTTTTCCATGCCAATTCGCACCATGTACCACACCCGTCTTCTTAATAGAATACAATTCCATAATTCCAAGTAAAAATTCCTTAATAAGAAGACCAAACAGCAAAATTGCAAGTCTTGGAAAATCTATCAAAAGACAAATCAAGGTAACCCCCTGTGTCAGCTTATCAATATTTATTACGTTTTTATAAAAAATAGCCGCCAAGAAGAAAATTTCCCCTTAACGACTATATAAACTACGATTCAATCTTGTTCATCGCTTTCCTAAACTGGAAATAAAACAAAATTGCAGTAAAGGTTACTGCTATGAAATCTGCTACCGGCTCTGCAAGGTAAACACCCATGGTTTTGTCTGAAACCATATGTGGCATAATATAAATCAATGGTAACAGCAGAATAAATTTTCTTGTAACTGCCACAATGATAGAACTTGTCGCATTGCCAAGAGCTGTAAAGGTCATCTGGCATGCAATCTGAATACCAAATAAAAACATGACTGCCATATAGATACGCAGAGCTTTTGATGCGAACTCGATCATCGCTGTCTCCGGAGTAAAAATGCTCACAAAGAATTGTGGCATAAGCATTACAGCCAGCCAAAGTGTGACAGAATAAATCAGGCTTACTGTTAATAAAACACGAAAAGTCTTTTTTACACGTTCCGTATTGTTTGCTCCATAATTATAACTTGTAATTGGCTGCGCTCCCTGTGCAATTCCCTGTAAAGGAAGCATTGCAAACTGCATGACACTGGTAAGAATCGTCATTGCACCTACCGCAATATCTCCGCCATATTTCAGCAGGGAAGAATTAAAGCATACGGATATAACGCTTTCACTCGCCTGCATAATAAATGCTGCAGTTCCAAGCGCAATGCACGGGAACACAACTTTGGGCTTTATATTCAAATTCTTACGTTTCAGTCTAAGTATTGATTTCTTACTGCACAAAAATGCCACAACGACGATACATGAAACTGCCTGCGAAATAACAGTTGCCAAAGCAGCACCACGAACACCCATATTTAATCCAAAAATCATAATCGGATCAAGCACAATGTTTAGAATTGCTCCGATAGCAACGGATACCATGGATATCTTTGTAAACCCTTCAGCAGTTACAAATGCATTCATGCCCAAGGTCAACTGCACAAATAACGTTCCAAAAGCATAAATATTCAAATATGAAGCAGCATACGAAATGGTGTTCTCACTGGCTCCAAAAGCTAACAGCAAATTTTCTCCAAACAGTAAAAGTACCACTGTCAGAACGATTGAAACAATTACCTGTAAAAGAAAACATCCACCAAGCGTTTGCTCTGCACTGTCCATATCTCCTTTTCCCATCGAAATAGAAGCACGTGGCGCACCTCCTGAACTTACAAGTCCTGCAAATGCCGACACAATCATAATAATAGGCATGGTCACACCGACACCCGTCAGAGCAAGACTGCCTGCATCCGATATATGCCCGATAAAGATCCTATCAACAATGTTATACAACATATTGATCAACTGTGCTATCACCGTAGGAATTGCCAACTTAAAAAGCAGTTTTCCAACGGGCTGCGTACCTAAAAAATCCTTGTTATTTTCCACGATAAACCTCTCCTAACTGTTCGTATATTCCTTGATATTTCTGTTTACCTGCTCTGTAAACTGTTGCAGCTTTTCCATTTCTTTCTTTGAAAATCCTGCAAATACTATTTCACAAAATTTGTTCTGTGCCGCACGCCCGGCTGCAATAATATCTGTTGCTTTGCCAGCAACACTTAAGTGAATGGTTCTGTGATTCCCTCCCTTATGTTCCCCTAAAATCAATCCTCTTTCCTGTAAAGAGCGAATTGAAACAGATACATGGGATTTAGCAAGATGACGATATCTAACAATTTGAGTAGCTGTATCATACTGGGGATTATTTGCTAAAAACATAAGAACTGTAAACTCCATATAAGTCAATTCGTATTTTTCACAAACAGGAGATACCATATTTTCATACAATTCTTCTACATCAACACAATGTGCAAAATAATTTTTCACAAATGCACCTTCTTTCATTTTGAACTGTTCGTTTTTGAACTTTAATAATATACACCGCTTTTTTTATCCTGTCAAGATGCTATTAATCTTCTAATAAATCTAGCTCAATATAGATATTCTTTTAATCACTTACACATCTATCAAAAAATAATTGCTCCAATACATTAAAATTTTGAGGGTTCTTGTAACTGTAATGAAGCCCAAAAACAAAATCAGCAAAAGAGTAGGGCATAAAATCATATAATAACTTTGAACCCCGTTTGAAATGTTCCATAACAACAACGGGTTAGCGAGGTGCTTTATGAACAAATACGCTCCTAATCCTATTATTAAGAGAAACCCACCATATTGAATGACAAATAATAGAAACTACCTATCATGGAGGTGCATTTGCAAAATAAAACTGCTTGTGAAAGCAGCCTAGTAATGGTATTATTTTCATAGGCAGTGATTCTTTCTTTTGTGTTATGTTTTGTGTGGTAACTTAACAATAACTATTTTTAAGAAAAGAAGCAACTGCCTTTTTTAGAAAAAGTAGAAAAACTGCGCCACAGCCTTGGCAGGCCATCGCGCAGCGATTTTGTTCAACTGGAAGTTTTCTCTTTTTATAATAACATGATTTTTTCTTCAATTTGCTTAATTACTTCTTTAAAGACTTCATCACTCTGTCCTGTTGGATCTGGTAATCCCCAGTTATCATCAAAATATCTGCCAATATACGGACATCCCACATCACATCCCATTGAAATAGCAATATCAGGTGTCGGAATTTTATCATAAGTTTTACTAAACTGTTTTTCTTCCATATCAATCCCGTATAACTTTTTCATCAGTCTGACCGCATCCTGGTTTATCTGTGGTTTAGTCTCTGTTCCACAGGAATAGCATTCAAAATCATTGCCTCTCAAATGATTGCCTAATGCCTCAGCTATCTGGCTTCTACATGAATTATGAACACAAACAAAAGCAATTTTCTTCTTTTCCATTATCCTCTGACCTCTTTGAGAATCTTAATAACCTCTTCTTTCTTTAATACTTTGCCAAAGGAAACAATCTTTCCGTCAATAACCAAAGCTGGTGTTGTCATTACTCCATAAGAGGCAATTTCTCCCCATTCTTTAATATGTTCAATGGTTGTATCCATACCTAATTCAGTTAGCGCTTCTACCGTTGCAGCTTCAAGCTGATTACATTTTGCACAACCACCACCAAGAATCTTTACCCCCATACTGTTTTTCTTTTCTTCTGCCTTTTCCATTGTCTCAGGCGTGCAGGTTCCACCACAGCAGCATGATGATTTTGTTTCGTCTTTCTTCTTACCTAATCCAAATAATGCCATAATCATTCTCCTTTTATATCATAAAATATTGTAATGTGTTAAATACATAACCAACAACTATAATTCCGATTGCACAGATAGCAATAAAAATTCCAAGAAGTTTTGGTTTAACTGCTTTTCTTAGCATAATCAGAGATGGAAGGCTCAATGTGGTTACCGCCATCATAAAAGATAAAATAGTTCCAAGCTGGGCACCTTTTGCAAGCAAAGCCTCTGCAATCGGTATTGTCCCAAAAATGTCAGCATACATGGGAATTCCGATTAAGGTTGCTAATATTACGCCAAAAGGATTATTACTTCCAAGAATACTTTCTACCCAAACTTCCGGAATCCAGTTATGAATCAATGCACCAATACCTACACCTACCACAATATAAGGAAATACTTTTCTGAATGTAGATACTACCTGGTCTTTCGCATATTCCAATCTTTCCTTTTGTGTTAATGTTGGAGAATCAATATCCACTGCACTTGCATTTCTTACAAATGCCTCCACATAATTTTCTAAGTGCATTTTTTCAATAAGGGTACCACCAGCTACTGCAATCACAAGTCCGAATATAACATATACCACTGCAACCTTTGTTCCAAAAATACTCATCAAAAGAATCAAACTGCCAAGATCAACCATAGGAGATGAAATCAAAAAGGAAAAGGTTACTCCTAACGGAAGTCCTGCACTTGTAAATCCTATAAACAAAGGAATAGATGAGCAGGAACAAAACGGTGTGACCGTTCCAAGCAAAGCTGCTATGCAGTGTGCAGAGATACCTTTAAATCTTCCCATGATCTTCTTACTTCTTTCCGGAGGAAAGTAGCTTTGGATATAGGAAATCATGTAGATTAAGAAGCAGAGCAGCACTGTAATTTTCAGAACATCATAAATAAAAAATTGAATGCTGCCACCCACTCTGGTATTTATATCTAATCCCATCATGGTAAGTGCATTTCCTATCAGTTCATTAAGCCACTTCATTCCCAATATCTGATTCTGAATAAACTCCCAAATCATGAATTACAACAGCCCCCTTTACCATCAGTGCAGGATAACCCTTCAATAAACTGTTTATATTCCTTCAATGTTTCACAGTTTAAAGAATAATGACTCCATTTTCCTTCCTTACGTGCATTTACCAAACCACACTCTGTTAATATTCTCATATGATGAGAAAGAGTTGGCTGGGTAATTTTAAAAGCTTCTAAAAGTTTACAGCCGCATTTTTCGCCCTCCGATAACATTTGTACAATTTGAAGTCTATTGCTATCTCCAAGAGCTTTACAAATAAGTGCAACATCCATAGTATTCATTTCAGTCACCTCGCATAGATATTTATCTATATGTCATTATATACAATACATAGATGATTGTCAATGTGATTTGAAAAAGAATATGAATCACCTGACTCATATTCTTTTTCATCTTATTTATATACTCTTATTTATCGTGAAAATTTAAATTTGTTGAATTAAGAAAATCGGAATTGACCGAGTTCTTTGAGCGAGGGATACTTCTTGTCCGAAGGGTAAGAAGGTGGGCGTGAAAAGAATTAGAACCTTTTTTTCTTCTTCTTTTTCATCTTTATTTAATGTTGTGTAACCCATTGTTCTTTCCTCTTGTTTAATCGTATTTTGAATGTATACACAGTATCAGTATGCATTCCAATTTTTACCTTTTTGCCCATTATATATGAAAAAAACAATATCATTCTCTGCTGTCAAAACAGCAAAAAAGAACCGGTACAGGATTTCACTCCCATACCGGTTCTTTCATAAAATATATCATCGTAAATCACTTTTTAAAATCACCTTCCGGCAACGCATTTTCCGATAACTGCCATTACAACAAACACAACAATATCCGCCGCCACAATCGTTGAGCCGACCGGCGTTGAAAACAGTATGGATGCCAGAATACCGAATAACGCACACAGCACCGAAATCACAGCAGAACAGATGACTACACCTTTGAAATTTTTAATCACCTGCATGGCAGACAGCGCCGGAAATATCACCAGTGCCGAAATCAGCAGGGAACCGACAAGGTTCATTGCAAGCACGATAATCACTGCCGTTACCACGGCAATCAGCAGGTTGTAGCGTTCTGCCTTCATGCCGGTTGCCGTTGCAAAATTTTCATCAAATGTAACGGCAAATATCTTATTATAAAAGAAAACATATATAAATATCACCACGACCGAAGCCGCTACACACAGCCATACCTCGGCTGTCGTCAGTGTCAGAATGGACGTTGAACCAAACAGCGTTCCGCACACATCCCCGTTAATATTCGTTGATGTCGAAAACAGATTCAGCAAAAGGTAGCCGACAGCCAGCGAACCGACGGAAAGCATGGCGATTGCCGCATCTCCGTGGATTTTGGTATTCTGACCGGTGCGCAGTAATAGAATCGCCGCCACAACCGTCACCGGCATGACAAGCAGGGTGTCATTGGTCAGGTTCAAAACCGCCGCCACCGCCATTGCGCCGAATGCGACATGCGAAAGTCCGTCACCGATATACGAAAATCTTTTTAAAACCAGCGTTACGCCGAGCAGTGAGGAGCACAGCGCAATCAGCACACCTACAATCAACGCATAACGCACAAACGGAAAACGCATATAAAATGCCAGTGTTGTTATCATATCACTCATTGTCTTTCTCCTCCGTTCCTTCCAATAATTTCCACGCGTCACTTTCCAGATAGTCTTTGCTTGAGCCGAAATAGAGCTGTTTTTTACCTATCTGTAAAATGTGGCTCGCATATTTTAACGCCGCCTGAATATCATGCGATACCATAATAATCGTAACACCGCTCTTGTTAAGCTGTTCAATGAGCTGATACATTTCAGCTGTTACTTTCGGGTCCAGTCCTGCCACCGGTTCGTCTAAAAGAAGCAGCTTGGTTGTGGCACACAGCGCCCTTGCAAGCAGGACTCTCTGCTGCTGCCCGCCGGAAAGCTCCCGGTAACAGCGGTTTCTTAAATTCCAGATACCCATTTTTTCCATATTCTGCCGCGCTTCATTTTTCTGCTGTCTGCTGTAAAACGGCTTCCAGCCGCTTTTATTTAACGTTCCCGTCAGCACAATCTCCATAACCGATGCTGGAAAATCCTTCTGCACTGCCGTCTGCTGTGGCAAATAGCCGACTTCATAGGCTGACAGTCCGTCCCCCGTTTCGATTGTTCCCGAAATGGGCTGTATCAGACGTAACAGTGTCTTCATCAGCGTACTTTTTCCAGCACCGTTTTCACCGATAATGCAAAGGTAGTCCCCTTTGTTTACCGTAAAATGTATATGCTCTGTCACTGCTTTTCCTTCATAGCCCAGTGCCAGATCTTCACATGTTATATAAGCCATAACTGCTCCTTTCCAGTGTGTATCTGCCGTCATAAATTCTCAATACACAGATTTTTTATCATCAATTTAATGCCGCCTTTAAGACCTCAAGATTTTTCTCCATTGCTGAAAGATACGTGTATCCGTCCGCTATCTGCTTTTTCGTGACAGACTGCATGGAATCCAGTGTCAGGATTTCGGCATTTTTATTTTTTGTATTTTCAATAACAGTCTTTGCCACCTGTTCTCCCGAATTTTCAATCACCAGCACTTTGGACAGTCCCAGTTCGTCGATTTTTCCGGATAAAAAAACGACCGTTTTAAAGCTTGCGGAGGTTTCCGAACTGCACCCCGCAAATGCCGCATAGTAATTGATTCCGTAATCGTCAACCAGATAGCGGAACGGGAAGCGGTCACCAAACAGTACGGTGTCATGCTTTGCGCTCTGTACAGCCTGCGCATACTGTGTATCCAGTTCATTTAACCGGCTCTGATAAGCGCTTGCGTTTTCCCGGATTGCCTGTGCGTGTTTGGTATCTTTCCCGGCAAGAACATTTGTTAATTCTTCCACAATCTTTTCTGCATTTTTTACGGAAAGCCAGATGTGTTCATCATATTCGATTTCATCTTCGTGATGATGTTCTTCACCGTGGTCATGACTGCCGTCATGTGCCTCGTCATGGTCATCGTCTTCCTGTGCATGGCTGTGGGTGTGTCCGTGGCTGTCCCCCTGCATACCCTCTGCCAGTTCTTCCTCTTTTACGGAATCGCCTAAATAGTCCATGAGATTTACAACGGTCATATCGGGATTTACCGCTTCTTTTAATGCCGATGTCACCCAGTTTTCAGATGTTCCTCCAGTGTACACCAGCACGTCACAGGAAGCCACTGCCGCAATATCCGCCGTGGACGGCTGGTAGCTGTGCATATCCACACCGTTGTCCGTCAGCAGTTTAATCTCGAATTCGTCACCGTTCTCTCCTAAAATCTGCCGCACCCAGTCGTACTGCGGAAATGTCGTGCATACCACTTTGATTTTATCCGAAGTCACAAAAGACGAAGGCAGTTTCCCACAGCCCGCCATTGCCGCGATAGACGTTATGCACAGCAGAAACGCACATATAACAGCGCTTTTTTCTTTTATTTTATTCATGATTCTTTTCATGACTGCCGCTCTCCATTTCCTTACATTCCCTGCACATTCCGTACAGCACAGAACTGCTGCACTCCAGGGCAAATCCGTGATGTTCCTCAAGATGTGCCCGGATATCTTTCATAAATCCACATTCCAGATGAATCACCCGTCCACAGCGCACGCACTGTAAATGCAGATGTTCGTGACATTCCGGGTGTCCGTCCGTATACTGGTAAACCGCATGTTCATCTTTTGCGGTCTTATATTTTAACAAAATGCCTTCGTCCGTCATCTTGTCGAGATTCCGGTAAATCGTTGCCAGATTGACCTGCTTGCCGTTCTCCTCTAAATAATGGTGAATATCCGCCGCACTGACAATCTGCTCTTTGTGTGCCGTAAAAAACTCCATAATATAGCTTCTGCTTTTGGTTTTATAACCGTTCTGCATGATTTTTCCTCGATTCTTTTTTGTGCTATCCTCCATTCCACAGGCATTTTAATGCCTGCGGCACAATACTGCCAACAACAAGTGAAGCTTGCTGTTACCAATTTGCAAATCATTTGCATTTTGGAATTGTAGCACATTCATTTCGTACTGTCAACAGATTTGCAAAACATTTGCAAATTCATTTTCCGGCAATAAAATATCCGGGATTTACAAAAACACGGACGCTTTCCTCGTCATTTTTTGTAAATCCCGGATTTTAAATTGTATTTTTACTCTTAACCTTTCACACCGCCAAGTGTAACGCCCCGTACAATAAATTTTGACAGGCACAGATAAACGATGATAACCGGTAAGATGGCACAGCCAAGCATCATATAGACCTTGCCCATATCAAACTTTAAGAAGTCGGCACTTCTTAACTGCGCAATCAAAATCGGAAGTGTCTTTTTACTGTCTTTGTTTAACAGCAGGGATGGAATAAAGTAATTATTCCATGATGACACGAATGTAAATATCGCCTGCACGGCAATTGCCGGTTTCATCAGCGGCAGTACAATCTGGTTAAAGATTCTGAATTCATGCGCTCCGTCAATCCGGGCTGCTTCAACCAGCTCCATCGGAAGCACGCTGTCCATATACTGCTTAATAAAGAAGAATACAACCGGTGATGCAATGGACGGTATAATCAGCGGAATAAATGAATTCATCAACCGCATGTTGCTCATCTGGTTAATAAAACCAAGTGCAGATACCTGTGTCGGCACCATCATGATGACCATAATAAAGGTAAATGCTGCTTTCTTAAACCTGAAATCATATGCGTGGATTGCATATGCCGTCAGTGCCGAAAAATATACGGAAAGCACTGCCGAACCGGAAGCTACCAGAAGGCTGTTGCACATTCCCTTTAAGACCGGAAGCTGTTTATCCTTCAACAGATTCGTCAGATTGACAAAAAATGACTTTCCCGGAATTAAAGAGAATCCTTTTTGTATATCCGGGTGGGACCTTGTCGTATTAATCAGCAGTACGTAAAAAGAAAACAGGCACAGTATAGAAATGATAATTAATACGATATAGCACAAAGTTCTCTGTATATTCAAGATGATTTTATCCTTTTTATCGGATTTCTTTTTGCTGACAGCGCTCATAATCTATACCCCCTTTGCCTTTTTAACTTTCTTTTCCCCTACGTTTACCATATCTTTGGTAACATACTTAAATACCGCAACACTCAGTATCGCCGTAATGATAAACAAAATCACGGATAACGCACCTGCCATGCCATAGTTCTTACTATATAAATGCTTATTCAGATACATAATAACCGTCATGCTCGTTCTGTCCGGATTACCGTTACCGTTTGTTAAAATCTGCGGAACATCAAACATCTGAATACCACCAATCAGCGACGTTACAAGGGTGTATGCCATAATCGGACGGATAATCGGAAGTGTAATGCGTCTGAAGATCTGAATAGAATTCGCCCCGTCAATTCTTGCAGCTTCAAGAATACTGGTATCAATTCCCATAATACCTGCCATTAAAACAATGGTCGTATTACCAAACCACATGAGGAAATTCATCAGTGCAATCAGACCTCTCGCGCCTGCAACTTCCGAAAGAAACCGGTATGTAGGAAGTCCCATGGAATTCAGCAGGTTATTAATCGGGCCTACATCTGAAAATATGGTGTAAAACAGCATTGAAAATGCAGATGCCATAATCAGGTTCGGCATATAAATAACGGTCTTAAAGAATCCCGTACATTTCAATCTCAATCGCAAATCCGTAAACCAGGATGCAAGCAGCAGTGAGAAAAACATCTGCGGAATAAAGCCCATCATCCAGATAATAAACGTATTTTTCAAATAAATCGGCAATTCGCTGTTAAATAGTATTTCTTTATAATTCTGTAATCCTACAAACTTTGGTCCTATCTGCATAAGACCCACTCTGTAATTTTCAAAAAAGCTGTTATAGAAAGTGGAAATCAGCGGAAGCAGCTGAAAAATAAAATATACCAGAAAGAACGGTATCAAAAATATATATCCCCACTTTGCATAACTTACACATTTTGATCTTCTTTTTCTTTTCATGCCGCCCTCCATTTCCGGTAAACAAATGCACGCCCTGAAACCCGTTTCTTGAAACCAGCTTTATTCTGATAACAATTCAATGATTTCAAGGCGTGCCTGTCACCTTATACTGTCATGTTATTAATGTGTCAGATTCGGGTATTTCTCTGTTGCGGCCTTGTAGAAATTATCAAGTGCCTTGTCTTTTGTAACATTTCCGTCGAAGTAATCCTTCATTGCCTTCTGGAATTCTTCATTTAATCCCTGGTCATATGCTGAAATATTCTTCATATTAATCTTCGGTGCAGCTTCTGCAAAGAGTTTAATATGGTTCTGTCCGCCAAGGAAGTCTGACTTGAAATTGCTGTTTGCAAGTTCATTCATGCCAGAAATGGTATTGGTGTAATCCTGTGTATCTTTTGTAATCTGGACTTCTGTATCCTTATCGCAGGTCATTGTCTGCATAATTTCTTTAATCAGGTTCGGATTATCGGTTCCGGCTGCTGCACAAATCCATGTACCGCCCCAGTAGTAACTCTGTGGTCCCTGGCATACGGCATAATCCCCGTAAATACCATTGCCGACTTCTTCCTTACCGCCTTCTTTTACAGGTGTTTCCAATGCATTGCCAAGAAGTGTAAAGTTAATACCCCATGTTGAATAAAAGAATCCAAATACATTTCCTTTCGGACCCTGGTCAGCCTGCCATACATTGTCCCACAGTGAAGACTTGTTGTTGTAGCCTTTTTCTGTAAAGGTCTTTGTCTGGTCAACCCATTTCATAATGTTGTCATCAATGACAATCTTATTATTGGAATCAACCCACGGTGCAGATACGTTGTTTGAGAATACTCTGTAGGCATCGTCATATCCGGAAAGCATCTTATAACCTTTTTCAGATGCCTTTTCAGCTACGGCATTAAACTTATCCCATGAAGAAAGCTGTGCCTGTACTGCATCCGGATCATCCGTGCCGAGAACATCTTTTGCAATGGAACGTCTGTATGCGAACAATCCCGGTGTTGCCTGCCATGTTGTACCTTTCTGTACGCCCTTTGAATCTGTTACGATATCTTTGGTGTACTGATACTGGTCAGCCAGTGCATCCTTTGAAAGTCCGATGTCATTGACAACGTCCAGTGTGTAATCACTGTCAACATATTTCAACGCATAATCGGCTTCAATCAGGAAAATATCAATCTTTTCATCTGCCGGTACGTCATTCTGTTTTAAAAGTGCTGCATCCAGTGCATTCTGGTATGCGTTGTTTTCATTCGGTGTAACCACGAAATTTACTTTTACATCTGACGGAAGCTTTCCGGACTTTTTAAAATATTCAAATCTGTCCTGAAATTCTGTATTCCAGCAGTAGATATTCAATACTTTTCCCTGTGCTGCCTCACTTGTATCAACCTTTGAAGCGGCCTGTTTTCCTCCCGAACCGCATCCTGCAAGTGTTGTCACTGCCATCATTCCCGCAAGCATTAAACTTGTAAATTTACCCTTCTTCATAATAATACCTCCTCAAAAACCCCTTTAGCTGATATCTCTGACAGTTTCACCCTCTATCAGAGTTCCTTCAACTATAACTCTTTTTACCAGTGTCGTCTTCGGACGTTCAATCGCCGCTATCAGTTCTTTGGCTGCCTTCTTTCCGATCTCCATCGTATCCTGCCGCAGTGTGGTAAGTTTCGGGCTTAACATCTGCGATAATTTAATACCGTCATATCCTACCGTCGAAATATCCCTCGGCACTTTTAAACCCCTTTTGCGGACTGCATTGAGTCCTCCGGTATTCGACAGGTCATCCGGATAAAATATGCAGGTCGGTGCATCTTTCATATCCAGCAGTTCATCTGTGAACTGTTCTGCTTTGACTGAATTCAGATACTCTGATGATTTCACGTATTCATCCGGTACCTCAATCCCCAATTCCTCAAGTGTCCTGTAAAATGATGTTAATCTCTGCTTTGTTACCTCCGAATCATCCTCTCCATGTATATAAGCAATCCTGCGATGTCCCATCTCATATACATACCGGACTAAATCTCTCATCCCCTTTACATTATCCGAGCTTACCGAAGTGCAGCTGTTAAATACGTAGTCAATCGTTACCGTGGGAATCGTTCCGTTGACAACTTCCTTCACTTCCTCACACTCAAAATCCGTACATGCAATAACAACTCCATCGAGATTACGATATTTACAATGTTCATAATAAGTCATTGTCTTGCTGTGCGTATTAATAAATGTAATATCGTATCCGCAGCTTTCTGCCTCGACTTTGACACCTTGAAGCACCGCTGAAAAATATTCATGCGTCAGACCGCTGTTTGCTTTGTCATTTAAAAGAACGCCAATATTATAGGAACGGTGTGTCTTTAATGCCCTCGCCGCCGAGTTCGGATAATATCCCATCTCATCTGCCGCTTTCTGAATCCGCTTTCTGGTTTCCTCGCTGATGTCACTATGATGGTTCAGCGCTTTACTGACCGTTGCAACAGATACTTTACATCTGTCTGCAATATCTCTCATAGATACCATAGTCACTTACCTCGTTTGTCTGAGCCGTTAATAGTTACTTAATCGTTTTCGTAAATTCAATATAGCATGTTATTATTTTAAATGCAACTCTTTTTTGACATTTTATAAAATTAGTGCATTTTGTATATACACTTTTGTGCATTTTGACTATTTTTCTGTTTTTCTCATTTCAACATTGCATTTTTCTTTTTATTAAAATATACTCAGCTTAGAGATAAATATGATTATTTTCTATCTGTTTTTCTGCATATACTAGTGTATAAGCCCGGCAGACTTTTTATTTTCCGGCATTTCTTAATCGTTTTCGTTAAATGGCACGTATTTTTTCCGCCATAAAGTACCTGTAAACTTAACAAAAGGGAGGTTTTCTATGAATTTTGGATATTTTGATGATACAAATAAAGAATATGTGATTACTACACCACAGACGCCGCTGCCATGGATTAATTATCTGGGCTGCGAAAGCTTCTTCCGCCTGATCAGCAACACCGGCGGCGGCTATGCTTTTTATAAAGATGCCAAACTGATGCGTCTTACCCGATACCGCTATAACAATGCACCGTTAGACAGCAACGGCCACTACTACTATATCAAAGACGGCAGCACCGTATGGAATCCTGGCTGGCAGCCGTCACAGACCGCACTGGATGCTTATGAATGCCGCCACGGTCTTGGATATACGATTTACAAAGGTATTAAAAATGAACTGGAAGCCTGTGTAACCGCACTCGTTCCAATCGGTGCCGACTGTGAATTAAACAAAATCAGCCTGAAAAATCTTTCTGACAGCAAAAAAAACATCAGTCTTTATTCTTATGTTGAATTCTGTCTGTGGAATGCCGTTGAAGATATGAATAATTTTCAGAAAAATTACAGCACCGGTGAAGTCGAAGTCGTAAAGGGCGACAGCCGCTCCTGCATTTATCACAAAACCGAATACCGTGAACGCCGCAATCACTATGCCGTCTATGCTGTAAATGCTGCGTGTGACGGATTTGATACCGCACGCGAGAGCTTTCTTGGTACATACGGCTCCCCTGCCGCACCACAGTCCGTTGGAAACGGCACTTCCTGCAATTCTATTGCCGACGGCTGGCAGCCATGCGGTTCTTTCCGGCTGGATATTACGCTTGAACCGCACGAAAGCCGTGATTTCATCTTTATGCTCGGCTACATTGAAAATCCGGCAGATGATAAATGGGAAGCGCCACAGATTATCAACAAGAAAAAAGCAAATGAATTGATGGAACATTTTCTTTCTATCAAAGATTTTGACAATGCGCTGTTACGTTTAAAAGACTACTGGAGTCATCTGCTCTCCGGCTATACGCTCGAAGCCGACGATGAGAAACTCTGCCGCATGGTCAATATCTGGAACCAGTATCAGTGCATGGTTACTTTTAATATGTCCCGCTCCGCATCTTATTTTGAATCGGGTATCGGCAGAGGCATGGGATTTAGGGATTCCTGCCAGGATCTGCTTGGCTTTGTCCACTTAATCCCGGATAAAGCGCGCCAGCGTATTTTAGATATTGCTTCTACCCAGTTTGAAAACGGAAGTGCTTACCACCAGTACCAGCCGCTGACCAAAAAGGGAAATGCAGACATCGGAAGCGGTTTTAATGACGACCCGTTATGGCTGATTGCCGGAGCTGCCGCTTATTTAAAAGAAACCGGCGATTATTCGATTTTGGATGAAATGACACCGTTTGACAGCAATCCGGACAATCAGGCACCGCTGATGGAACATCTGCGCCGCTCTTTTCATTTTACATCCACGCATCTCGGACCGCACAACCTGCCGCTGATTGGCCGTGCAGACTGGAACGACTGCCTGAATCTGAACTGTTTTTCAACCGTTCCCGATGAATCCTTCCAGACTGCCGGCGCTTCCGAAGGTCCTGTTGCCGAATCTGTTTTTATTGCCGGAATGTATGTAAAGTACGGCAGGGACTATGCACAAATCTGCCGCCATGCCGGTCTTACCAAAGAAGCTGATGATGCTGATGCGCAGGTTGAGCAAATGATACAGGCGGTTTTAAAATCCGGCTGGGACGGCGAATGGTTCTTACGTGCCTACGATGCCGCCGGAAAAAAGGTCGGTTCGCATGAATGTGAAGAAGGTCAGATTTTTATTGAGCCGCAGGGCTTCTGTGTCATGGCTGGAATCGGGGTAAAGGAAGGTCTTGCCGAAAAAGCACTGGAGTCCGTAAAAAACAGGTTGGATACAAAATATGGCATTGTTCTTTTACAGCCGGCTTACACATACTATCACCTTGAACTGGGTGAAATTTCATCTTACCCGGAAGGCTACAAAGAAAATGCCGGTATCTTCTGCCACAACAATCCTTGGGTTTCCATTGCTGAAACTGTTTTGGGACACGGCAGCCGCGCCTTTGAAATTTATAAAAAAATCTGTCCGGCATATCTTCAGGATATCAGCGACCTGCACCGGACGGAAGCTTACGTTTATTCGCAGATGATTGCCGGAAAAGATGCATGCCGTTTCGGTGAAGCAAAAAACAGCTGGCTTACGGGAACTGCCGCATGGACATTTACAAATGTTTCACAGTATATTCTCGGTATCCGCCCTGAATTTGACGGACTCTGCATTGATCCGTGTATTCCGGAAACCCTGTCCGGATTTACCGTAACACGGCATTTCCGCGGTGCCGTTTATCATATTCACGTTGATAATTCTGCCAAATCGCAGAAAGGCATCAAAACCCTTCTTGTAAACGGCACTCCGGTTGAAGGAAATATGATTCCTTATCAGAAAGATGTGACGGAATATCATGTCTCTGCAATTATGTAATGGAGGAACTTTGTATGAAACATATTAATTTTCCAAAAGATTTTATATGGGGAACAGCTTCCAGCTCCTATCAGACCGAAGGGGCTTATAACCGGGACGGCAAAGGCGCTTCTATCTGGGATACGTTCTGTCAGAAAAGCGGTGTCATTGCTGACAGCTCTGACGGAACGCTTGCCTGCTGTTATTATGATAACTATGAAGAAGATATCCGGTTCATGGCAGATGCCGGTATCCGCGCGTACCGTTTTTCTGTTTCATGGCCGCGGATTTTTCCAAACGGCGATGATCCTGCTGTCAATCCTTTGGGGCTTGCCTTTTATGACCGTGTTATAGACTGCTGTATCCGGTATGGCATCCAGCCGCACATTACGCTTTTTCACTGGGACCTTCCACAGTCCCTTTCGGACCGCGGCGGCTGGCTGTCTGCGCATACGATTGAAGCATTTGTGCGTTATGCTGCTGTTATCTGTGAACATTTTTCGGACCGTGTAACTTATTTTTCCACAATCAATGAACCGCAGATTATTACAAAAATGGGGTATTATGACGGTCTTCACGCGCCCGGATACCGGCTTTCCATGCTGGAAACACTGGATATTCTCCACGCACTTGCCAAAGCTCATGCACTTGCCGTTCCCGCAATGCGCAGGGCTGCAAAGAAACCGGTCAAAATCGGTTTTTCAAGTACCGGAAATCTGTGCTATCCATGCAGTGAAAATGAAGCGGATATCTGTGCCGCAAGAACTATGACATTTGCCAATACCAAAGAAAATATTTTATTCTGTCATCACATTTTCTGCGATGCGGTTATCAACGGACTTGCACCGGATTTTGAAGCACTTGCGCCGGAGATTACTGCTGATTTAAAATCAGATGATACGCTGAATTTTGTAACACAGCACCTTAAAAATGTGTGGAACGACTGCAGCGAATTAAATCCGCCTTTGGATTTTCTGGGGCTGAACATTTATAACGGACGCAAAGCCGGTGCAGACGGTTTTACGAAACGATATGCAGGTTTTCCAAAGACAGCACTGAAATGGCCTGTCACTCCCGAAGTTATGAACTGGGGTACACGCTTTCTGTATGAACGCTATCATCTGCCGATTTTTATTACTGAAAACGGGCTTTCCTGCAATGACCACATTTTCCTTGACGGAAAAGTCCATGATGCTGAACGCATTGATTTTCTGACGCGCTATCTGTTACAGCTGAGTGAATCCATAAAAGAGGGTACACCCGTCATGGGGTATTTTCACTGGTCTTTTACGGACAATTTTGAATGGCACAGCGGTTACGATGAACGTTTCGGACTGGTATATATTGATTATCCGACACAAAAACGGATTCCGAAAGATTCCTATTACTGGTACCGGAATCTGATTGCAGACTCTGCAGAATAAGCCGCAGATTTATGGAATTTCATATACCTCTTTTACCGCGGTTAATGCGTCCTTAAAAATCAAATGATTGAGTTCTGATTCATTCTGATAAAATATCTCAAGTGTATCGGAAGCTTTGTCTGTTTTTCCGGCTGTCCGGTACATATGATAATCAACTGCGCTGTTGTAGCAGGCACTGAAAGCATAGTAGTCCCTGTCATCTTCTGTGACTGTTCTTCCAACAGCGCGGTTATATGCCACCTTTTCTGATAATCTGCCGTAATCACCATCGCAGAAATCCTCATACAGCTTCTCTGACGTATATCCTTTTCTGGACTGCTTTTCCCGGAAATAATCATACGCATTTTCCGCCGCTGACGGAATAATCATCAAAACCAGTACGGCAACAACCAGATACAACAGCTTTCCTATTATATTAACACGATTTTTTTTATTCTTCATCAAACATTCTCCTCGTCAGTAATGCAATTACCGATGTTCTGTCACGGTTTTCGAGCGAATCTATATCAGCCTGTGTAAAATTACAGTAATCCTTTAAAAACAGCCCTGCTTTTTCTTTTATATCTTCCATATAAGGAATACTCTCTGCCGCCCGTTCCCTGTAACTTTTCCCCTGCGCGCTTCCGGTTATCATACAGATTGCTTCTGCCGCATTGTTTAATGCCGTTTCTTTGGAATAATGCTCTGACAGTTCCGGATTATAGTAAAACATAATGGCATTGCGCAGACGCAGATACCCTTCTGTCATGTTGTAAAAATCATACCAGCCGCTGTTTCCCGTTCCGCTCATCCGCTGGTTCAGACGGGTGTAGAGCTGATATACTTCTTCATACTGCCCGTTATCCAGCAGTGTCTGTAAATGTTCTTTGATTTCCTGCTCATGTGTCTGATTATATTTTTTCTGCTTTTGTTCTGCCAGGTTATATCCCCAAAGGTGATTTGCCTGAATGGTTACTATGACTGCTGCAATTCCCGCAATCACCAGCGATGTAACCGGTGCAATGTATTTTATGAACCATTTACTGTTACGGACAACTTCTTTTTGTGTATCCGAAAATTCATGTTCATAATGCTCCATATCTTTGATGTGCTGCTGACTCTGTTCATTAGGTGTCCCGCAGTTTGGACAGAATTTTTCAAGCATTGTCAGTTCTGCACCGCAATTTTTACATTTCATAAATATTCCCCACTGTCATTTTTCATATTTTTGTGCTTTTTCACGGAACATGTTGTAATTACTGACATCACCGTTCCCGTACAAAGCCTGATAGTCTGCGGCATAGTCGGCTTCCGACTGTCCGATGGTATCGGTAAGAACTGCCTTTACATGCTGTGTCCACGTACTGATAATTTCTTTTTCCTGTGCATCACAGCTTTTATAATACCGGTACATATATCCGTCCGTATCTTCCAGCATATTCATATATTCCATGCAGCTGCGGTACAGATTTTCAAATTCATAGCTTTCAAGCGGCGTTCCCTGTGCGATTTTATCATCATAGCGCAGTGTATCCGAATACGCATATTTATAAATATATAAAATATTATAATGTTTCCACTGCTGTAATATTTTATTTTTATAAGAATCCGCCGTCACTTCACTGATGTCTGCAAAGTTTCCCTGCTCGTAGGCTTCATTTATCTGCGGCACATTTTCATCATACCATGCCATGCCCTCTGCAATCTCTCTGCGTTCCGAAGCCGAATTATAATAAGAACGATATTTTGTATATCCCCACGCAGTCCCGACAAGCAGTGCTGCTGCAACCGCCGCCAGCGTAATGACAGCATGACAAATGATTCTGTTCCGGATATAACGGTTTGCATTTTCATCAAGTCCGTCCATGGTATCATTCATTTTGTACAGGTGATTCATGTACTCTTTTTCCGATGCTTCATACTGCATGGCATGGCAGTATGGGCATTGTGTCTGTGTTTCCTCAATATCCGCTCCGCAGTTATTACACCGTATCATCTGATTTCCCTCTCTTTTACCCGCACTGTTTTGCCGCACATGTACAGGCTTCTTCTCTCCTGCCTGTAACGTGCGCCTTGCGTATGTTGTATTTTAGTATAACATACTTCCGCCGGTTATAAAATCCGCTTTTATTCCTATAGTTTCTGCTCAATCGGAATGATTCTTCCCATTTTTGCGGATACTCTGTGTGAAATGGAGATAACCGTTCTGTTTTCGGATACTCTCTTTAGCGCTTCAAGCACTTCTTTTTCCGTTTCGGCATCGAGATTTGCCGTGATTTCATCCAATAACAAAAGCTTCGGTCTTGCCGCCGCCGCACGCGCTATGGATAAAAGCTGCCACTGTCCCTGTGAAAACAGTTCCGGTGTACAGATGGTGTCATATCCGTCCGGGAGGTGCATAATTGTATCATGCAGTCCCGTCAGTT
This sequence comes from Lachnospira intestinalis, assembly GCF_040095895.1. Taxonomy (NCBI): domain Bacteria; kingdom Bacillati; phylum Bacillota; class Clostridia; order Lachnospirales; family Lachnospiraceae; genus Lachnospira; species Lachnospira intestinalis. The sequence goes on along the minus strand of NZ_JBBMFS010000004.1, from coordinate 117,942 downwards.
CTGCCGCTTCTTTTACATTTTCCATGGAAATCTTTTCATCATACAGCGTAATCTGGTCTTTGACCGTTCCCGCTACTCTGTGAAATGACTGCTCTACATAGCCAAACAAAAAACGTCTGTCCTTCCGATCAATCGCTGCTGCCTCTCTGCCGTCAATCCACACACTGCCCTCACCCGGTTCGTAAAGTCCCAGAAGCAGCTTAAATACCGTACTTTTTCCGGCACCGGTTCTGCCTGAAAGTGTAATCTGTTCGCCTTCCTCTACCTGAAAGCTTAAATGCTTTAACACCGTATGTTCGTCATAACCAAAGGTGACGTCCCGAAATTCCACAAAGGATTTACCGTTATTTTGTACCGGTTTTGAATCTGCTGTATTTTCATGCTGTTTTGGTGCAGGCTCCGGCAGTGCAAAAAATTCATTGATTCTCTGCACACCCGCAATGGCAGACTGAATGGTCTGAATCTCCATGCCAAGACTTTCAAGCGGTGTAAATATCTGCGAAATGTAATTCATAACTGCAACCGCCGTACCGGCTGACATACCAAACAGTGTCAGAACCTTAGGACTGCCGGAAGCGGACAAAAGCATGACTACCGCAACAACAACCGCATTTAAAATTAAAATGACCGGTGAATAGACCGCATCGTAAAAGTTGGTCTTTTCCATGGCATGATAGCTTTGCTGGATATATTCGTCATATCGTTTTTCCATATAATTTTCTTTGGAAAGGTTATGAATCGTACGGATATTATGCAGGGTTTCCGGCACATGACCGGAAGCACGGCTGACCGCGCGGCGGTTTTCAACCTGCGCAGCTAACATATTTTTCTGGACATATCGTGTAAACCAGAACAGAAACGGCAGTAAAATAAACAGTACAAGCGCAAGTCCCTTATTCTGAAACCATATGACTGCCAGAATACTGATGATGCGGCAGGCATCCGCAAACATACTGATAATGCCCGATGTAAACAGATTTTCTACCGTATCTACATCACCGACAAACCGTGATACCAGTGCGCCCGGTTCCTGTTTGTTTAAACTGTCTGCCGTCAGTCTTGTAAACTTTTCCATAAGACTGCTTCTTAATGCATGTGTGATTTTCTGTCCGAATACCGTCAGAAATCCTTCTCTTGACGCTTCCATAACACCTGTCAGCGCCGTCAGCCCGAAATAAAGCGCCACAAAGGTAAAGCCGACATTCTGTTTTTGTGTCATAGCATCAATCATTTTTGCCAGTACAAGCGGCGGAAGCAGGGATATGACAACGGCTCCGCACACTGCGATAACAATTCCCACTGCCAGAAGAACATTTTTCTTTACAGTCTGTCTGATAATGTTTCCACAATCACTGTTCATAAATACTTCCTCCTTCCTGCGCATGGTAAAGCTGTGCATATTCCGGTATCTCCTGCATCAGTTTTTCATGCGTACCGGTTACTGCCTGTCCATTTTCCAGCCAGATTACCTGATTCATCTGAGGGAACAGATACAGTCTGTGTGATATTATTATCACAATGCCGTCTGCCATATATTTTTTCAGATTTGCAAAAATCTGTTTTTCGGTGTCTTTATCGAGTGCCGAAAACGGGTCGTCTAAAATGAGTACCGGACGTTTATGACAGAGCGTTCTTGCCAGCGCAAGGCGCTGTGCCTGACCGCCGGAGAGCCGCACGCCGCCGTTTCCGACCATTGTATTTTCTTTGTCCGGCATTGCCTGTACTTCTTCATTAAAACAGACCAGTTTCAGGTAATCAGATACATTTTTATTTTCTCCCATTAAAATATTGTTTTCAATAGTATCATTAAATAACTCCGGGGCATGTCCCAGATAACCGATAATGCCCGCGTGCTGTCTTCTGTCCAGACTGCCCAGCTCTTTACCGTCAACCGTGATGCTGCCCTGATACGGATATTCTCCGAGAAATGCCTTGCCGAAAGTAGATTTTCCGCACGCAACCGCTCCGGTCACACCGATAATATCTCCAGGCTTTGCCGCAAGGGAAATGTTTTCAAATATATTTTCACCATCAGGATACGCAAATGTAAGCTCCCGTACCGATAACTGTGAAACCGTCCGGATTTCAGGCTTTTCATTTTCTATCACCGGATTCATCAGCGGCTTAATACGCTTCCATGAAACCTGTGCCTTATGCACGGCATTGAATAATTTTGCCGCATTGGAGGATTTGACGGACAGCTTTGTAAAACAGGATAAAAATGTTGTAAAAATTGCAGCCGTCCAGACTTTCCAGCCTGTTCCAAGCACATTTGCCGCACCGAAATATAAAATAAACAGCACACCTGTCATTGAAATGACCTTATAAAGCGGCGGCATCATCGTATTCCAGATATTTGCGCTGACTGCGGCTTTTTCGTATGCCGTTAAATTTTCCTCATAAGCCTGTTTACGCTGCTGTTCACAGCCAAACACCCTGTAAGTAATGGCATTTTCTGCCCTGTCTAAGGTTGCCGAACTTAACGCACCGGACTGTTCCTTGTATACCACACCGGTCCGCTGTACAATGGCCTTCATTTTTTCGGCAAGCAGATAAGATACCGGCGGAAACAGCATGGAAAGCAGGGCAAGACGCCAGTCGTAATACAACAACATGCCCGCATACGCGGCAAGTGCAATGCCGGTATCAAAGATTTCTGTCGTAAATTTCCGCATACCCTCTACACAGTCATCAACGTCCAATATCGCCTTTGTCATAATATCGCCCGTTCCCTGCTCCTTTAACTCCGGTCTGCTTTTTTCGACCAGACTGGCGTAAAGAATACCTTTCATGCGGCGGTTGACGTTGTTGGCAAAACGTCTGACATAAAAACGCTTGATATAGCGGGACACCTGCACAACCGCAATGGAAAGCACGTAACATCCCACCAGAATGAGCATATTATAAAATGTCTTTCTTCCATTTAAAATGTCAATCAGACAGCCGGTCATCCGTCCTTCAAACCACGGTCCCGCAAGCAGACCTAAGTTATAAATCAGCCCGGACACCGTTACAATCAGTAAAACAACCCACTCTGTCTTAAAATAAGAAATAATTTTGTTGGGTGTAAACGTTTGTTTACTCATTTTTTTCGCACTCCTTTTGCTCATTTTTATTCTCTATATGCACTGTCAATTTAATCTATCAAATCATTTTTATGTTTTCCGCCCCACTCACACATGGAAACAAGTATCGGTATCAGGGATTTGCCGCGTTCTGACAGGCTGTACTCTACTTTCGGTGGAATCTGCGGCTATACTTACCTTTAGGTAAGTATATAACTTAAATGTGCGTACTTCCTTTTTGCTCCATTGTAGTGTATATTTAAAAAAACGGCAATAATAGATTTGCACAATAAAATAAAGGAGGACAGCCTATTGAATCCGGTATTTACGATTGAAAATATACGTCCCATACGGGACGGCATGACCGTTTCAAGAGATTCCAGACTTGGCACGGTCAATAAAATCACCTATTTTTCAATGGGTGCAGGAACCTCTATCAGTCAGGAAAGCTATGACAGAATGACCATGTATATCACAGACGCCGGAAGTGGAACATTTCTTCTGGGTGAAGAACCGAAAAATGTTTTTGCCACCCCCGGCACGGCACTCATTGTCCCTGAAAAGACTTTGTGCGGTATGCAGACAGAAAACGGACTGGTATACACTGGAATTATTTTTGAAAAGGAGAACATTATGAACGCAAATGTAAAAACAAATGAAGTATTCGCACTGAAAGATTTAATTTCTTATGAAGAAGGCAGTATCGCCAACATGGACGTAGCCAGCAACCCATCAATGAAATATGTGTTAATGGCATTTGATGAAGGCACAGGTCTTACACCGCACCGCGCACCGGGAAATGCGATTGTTTTCGCACTGGAAGGCAAAGCGACAATCGGCTATGAAGGAATAGACTATGAAATCAGCGCCGGTGAATGTTTCCGTTTTGAAAAGAACGGTCTTCACAGCGTAACCGCAAACGGCAGATTTAAAATGGCACTTCTGCTTGTGTTGGAATAATCCGTTAAAGATGTGTTGGATAAAAAATCCGGAAACTGCATGATGAAAAGCAGTTTCCGGATTTTATTTTATGCCAGCCCCATTACACGGTACAGATATTCCATATCCATATTTTCACGAATCACATCGGCTAACTTATCATATTCTCTTTGTTTGTATTCCCAAAAACTCATCTGCCCGGACACAGCCGAATTCCTGCCTTTCTGCCGGCACAGTGTTTCTATGAGCCGCCCGCAAAATCCCACCTCGTCAAAAATCCCATGCAAATATGTCCCTGCTACATTTTCACGGACACAGCCGTCTGCGCGTGTTGATAAATCCGATTGATTGGTAAGCTGTATAAATCCCTGCGCATTTTCTTCGCAAATACGGCTCTCGCCCATATGGATTTCATAACCGGTACATTCACAGCCCGAAACGCTGCCCCAGATGCCGGATTGCGCACAAATCCGACCTTTTACGCGGGTTCTGTGCTTTTCTAATGAAAAAACGGTTTTTACCGGAAGCAATCCAAGCCCCGGAACTACCTCTCCCGTTTCTGCCCCACAGCTGTCGTCAATTTCATTGCCTAACATCTGATAGCCGCCACAAATTCCCAATACCGGAATTCCTTTTCTGGCACAGTTTAAAATCGGGCTTTCCAGTCCGGTGCGGCGAAGCCATTTCAAATCGTCAATCGTATTTTTTGTGCCCGGAAGAATCAGTAAATCCGGTGTCTGAATCTGTTCCGCACGGTCTGCATACCGTACGCGCACACCGTCAAGCCGTGCCAGCGCGTCCAAGTCCGTAAAATTAGAAATGTGCGGCAGACGAATCACCGCAATATCAAGCCGCATATCCGTTTCGTCCGGCAGTGCCGTCTGTAAAAGGCTTTCTGCCAGACTGTCTTCTTCCTCAATATCCAGTCTGGTATACGGAATCACGCCGATTGTCGGCACATGGCAGATATCATAAAGCTGGTCTAATCCCGGTTCCAGTATTTTTTTATCGCCGCGAAACTTATTCATCACCAGTCCCTTTACGCGCCTGCGTTCTTCTTCCTCTAACAGCATCAGTGTTCCTGCCAGCTGTGCAAACACGCCGCCCCTGTCAATATCCCCCACTAAAAGCACTGGTGCATCTACCAGTGCCGCCATGCCCATATTGACGATATCGTCCTGTTTTAAATTAATTTCCGCCGGACTTCCCGCACCTTCCAGTACAATCACATCATACTGCCTGTCTAATGTTTCATAGGCACTTAAAATATCGGGTATCAGCTTTTTTTTATATTTAAAATATTCCTTTGCAGGCATGTTTTTCAGTGGAACACCGTTTACAATAACCTGCGAGCCTACATCACTGGTGGGTTTTAATAAAATGGGATTCATCTGCACACACGGCTCTATTCCTGCCGCCTCTGCCTGCATAACCTGTGCCCTGCCCATTTCCAGTCCGTCCTTTGTGATATAAGAATTTAATGCCATATTCTGCGATTTAAACGGTGCTACACGGTATCCGTCCTGCTTTAACACTCTTAAAATTCCCGCGGTGACAATACTTTTCCCCGCATTGGACATCGTCCCCTGCACCATAAGATTTTTTGCCATGGTTCTTTAAAATCCTTTCCCTGCGCTGTCAGATATTCATTGTATCAGAATCCGCCAAACCTGTCTGACCAGCTCCTCATTATCTGCATGCTGTTTTACCGCAATGCGGTAACAGTCCGGCGGCATATTCCTGTAATTTGCACAGGAGCGAATCAGTATTTTCCCCTCTAACAGCCGCTCCTTTAATAAAAATCCTGTCTTTTCCTGCGGCAGTCGGAATGTAATATAATCCGCTTCGGACGGAAATACGGTACAACCCATTTTTAAAAATTCCTGTATCAGATATCGGCGTTCCTTTTCAATCAACTGCCTTGTCCGCTTTTCATATTCTGTATCCTGTAATGCCGAAATTCCTGCACGCTGTGCGATTGACGACACATTCCACTCAGGAAGCTGCTGTGCCACCGCATGAAGCAATGACAAATCCCCGGTCATCAGATACCCCAGCCGCAGTCCCGCCATTGCATAAAACTTTGTAAATGCGTTGACGATGAGCAGATTCGGGTACTGTTTTAAAAAGCGCTTACAGCTCATTTTTTCATAATGCGGGTGAAACCGCAGAAAACATTCATCTGCGACAACACGGATTTTTTTTGATGCACAAAACTGTAAAATTTCCGTCAAAATCTGCTCCGGGATTGTATTTCCCGTGGGATTATTCGGATTGCACAAAAAAAGCATCTGAACCGTCATTTTTGACAAGCGGTCACAGACTGTTTCATAACCAAAACCCGTGTCATGTGAAAGCTCATAAAATACCGGCTCTGCCCCTGCGGCACGCACCGCACGCTCATATCCTGAAAATGACGGTGCCGCTATGGCACATTTTTCCGGTGCGGCGGCACGCACAACTGCCATCAGCAGTTCCGATGCTCCGTTTCCACAAAGAATCTGCTCCGGCGCAATCCCTTCTTTTTGTGCTATCGCCCTGCGCAAATCCGTACATTCAATATCCGGATACGTTTCGTCCCATGCCGTGTATTCCGTAATTGCCTGCCTTACTCCCTGTGGCATGCCCAGTGGATTGATATTGACGGAAAAATCCAGCCGTACCTCTCTGCCATATACATTTCCGCCGTGTATTTCTCTCTGCATGCCTGCCTCCTGTCTGTATGCTTTGCTTTCTCTCTTACCCCGCCGTGCAGGAACAGGATTGCTCCGCTTTCGTCCAGCACGGCTCATTGCTTACGCATATTATACCATGCGGAAGGTGATTTCACAATAAATCTCCTGTAAGGGCTTGACTTAAACTTAACTTTAAGTATTACACTATTTTTATCATAGAAATTCTTATACGATGTAAATTTTAATAGTATAAATATTGTTTAGGAAGGGATTTACAATGTTGAAAAAATATTTTTATAAAACTGCTCTTACCACCGCCGCGCTTTCTACAGCTGTTTCTGTCCTGCTTGCCGGGTGCGGACAATCCGCAGGTACAGGCACGGCAAAGACTAACACGGTTACTTCTGCCGTTTCGGGTCAGACTGATATACGGTCAAGTTCAAACTCTGATTCAGGCAGTACCGCAGATTCAGCCGAAACTTCCGGCGCGGATTCCTCATCTGCCGCAACTTCATACACTATTACTGATGAAGAAATTGCCGCCGCTTATGCCAATACCGACAACTCCTATGATGCCATGTACCTTTCCCGCCAGCCGGGCAATCCTGCCGGTACTTACGAAACCGTGCATTACTATTCTACGACGGCAGGCACAACCAGACAGGCGTGTGTAATGCTCCCGACTGAATATGACCCGTCAAAAGATTATCCGGTGGTTTATCTTTTGCACGGACTGGGCGGCAATGATGAAGCATGGAAAGACATGGGCGCAGACTGCATTGCAGAAAATCTGCACATTTATCAGAACATACCGCAGATGATTCTTGTCGGTGTGGATTCTGTGATTTTATCCGAAGGCAGTGCTTCTGACCTTGATATGTGGGGTCAGCTTGCCGCTTATGATGCTTCAGTTGACGATATTGTTAATGATTTAATGCCTTATATTAACACGCATTATCCGGTGCGTACCGGTCGTGAAAATACTGCGATTGCCGGATATTCCATGGGCGGCAGAAATGCTTTATATGCCGGATTTTCACACCCTGAACTGTTCGGTTATGTCGGCGCATTTTCTCCGGCTTCCGGTGTTGTGCGTGCCGTGGAAAGTCCGCTGGGTACCTTAATGGAAGATTTTACATTAAATGAAGCTTACGGACAGTTCCCGATGCTTTTGCTGACAGTCGGATATGATGACGGTATCTGTAAAAATTCTACCGAAGAATATGACCGCATTTTAACCGAAAAGTCTATCGACCACATTTTCTATGAAACAGAGGGCGGTCATGACGGTGATGTATGGCAGAAGGGCATGTATAATTTTATGAAACGACTGTTTTACGGAAGTGCATTTCACTAGGTTTAAATTCAGTAAATCAATAGCCTCATCCGATTTGTCCGAATGAGGCTATTGGTTTATTCAGCTTTATTTTCTTCCTCTAATAGCTTCAAAAATGCAGAAGGTTCATACACCTTAACAGAAGATTTTGCATAATCTTTCACATTTCTGGTTACGATACAGTCCATTTCTGAACGAATTGCAGTTTCCACCATAATAGCATCTTCATAATCACCAATTTCAGAAGATATGGCTTTTCGACAGTCTAAACAAGCAGTATCCAACAAATCGAACAAAGTAAAAAGTTTACTCAAAATCTTTCGTGTTTCTGTATCGCTATGTGTTAAACGATGTGTCAAATAATATATATCTGTAACTGACTTTGCAGTGATATAACCCTCAAATTGCCTATTTGCAGAATATATAAAAAGCTTTTGTGCAGCTTCTGCAAACGGAACACGCGACTGTAACGCATCGATGATAACACAGGTATCAACTAAAACTCTCATATCCTATTCAGCCTTTCTTCCCGCGCTTCTTCCAGTGTCATATCATCAGAAAGAACACCAAACAATGACTTTGCGACATCTACTCTGTCCTGATATGGGTTCGATAATTTTGCAACAACTTTTCCGTTACGGGTAATATAAATATCTTCTGTTTCTGCAAGCGCAAGATATTTGCCAAGATTGACTTTTAATTCAGTTGCGGTAATAGACATATCATCCTCCCCTTTCCTGACGAATAAATCATTAATATCTCTTTTAATTATATTATAACAAATCGAACGATTTTATCAACAAAACCGTTCGATTTCTTCTCGTTTTTCTCTATTAAAAGTCCTTAAATCTAAGATTTTGGCAAGTATAACTTGACGTTGGCAGTATTGTGCCACAGATATCACAATGCTCCCACTGCCACCCTAAGCCCCAGTACCGCAGCCACCATTAAAAACGCAGAAATATACAGCAGTACGTGGCTTCTTTTAATATCTTCTGCTTCCAGCGGACGGACGGCATCGCCTATCTGCGGCTTTTTTACAAGCTTTCCGAAATAATAATTATCGCCTGATAAAGCGACCATTAATGCACCGGCGCACGCGGCTTCCGTCTGGGCGGAATTCGGACTGCTGTGCTTTTTTCTGTCGCGCAGAAAAATTTTCCACGCATTTTTCATGCTGTAGTGCTTTTCGCTGTTTCTTTCTGCCAGTGAAGCAATTCCCGCCGATAAAACCATTAATACACCGCCGATTCTTGACGGAATAAAATTTAAGACATCATCAAGCTTTGCCGCAAATCGCCCGAAGTACAGATATTTATCATTTTTATAACCAATCATGGAATCCATGGTGTTGACTGCTTTATAGATAAAACCGCCTGCCGCACCGAAAAAAAACATATAAAATAACGGTGCAATCACACCGTCTGACGTATTTTCCGCAACCGTTTCCACTGCTGCACGCACAATGCCGTGTTCGTCAAGCTGTGCGGTATCCCGTCCGACAATCATGGAAACTGCCGTTCTTGCCGCAGGCAGACCGTCCTGTTTTAATGCCGTATAGACTTTCATGCTTTCTACCCTTAATGATTTGACTGCAAGAATCTGATAACACATGACGGATTCCACGATAAAACCCGCCGTCATGGAAATGCGGTAACAGATAAATAAAATCAATATTGTCACAGCGCCTGTCAATACGGTTACAAGCACCGCAAGCAACGCACCGTTTCTAAACTTCTTTTTATCGGAATCTGTATCCTTTAATAAAACTTTTTCAAGTTTTGAAATAAGACTGCCGATTAGCTGTACCGGGTGGTACAGCCAATGCGGGTCCCCAAAAATTAAATCCAGTAAAAATCCCAGTGCAACCGCACCGGTCTGACACCAAAAATACTGCATCTTATCCTGCCTTAGATTTCATAATCCATGCAGGAACGGACTGCTGTATACGGTCTTACTTTGTTGTCAGCCACTGCTACATGCTTTGGGTGGGTGCTGTAATTTTTCAATGCTTCCGCTGTTTCAAATGTCGAATCCAGCATCACGTCTACTGTAGAACTTGGCAGACCGTCAATATTGACTTTGATTTCTGTCATGCCCGGAATCTGTCCGGCTAAGCCTTCCAGTCCTTCTTTGATTCCGGCTTTAATCTGCTGTTTTTCCTCTGCCGAAAATTCTTCTTTTAATTTCCACAAAATAACATGCTTAACCATTTTGTCCTCCTGATTTGTTATTTCAACTTATTACCGTCTGAAAATACGAAGCCACTCCTGTGGGCGGCTGTATTCCATTGATTTATTAACATTTTTATTCTAGCACTGTACCGTGGATTTCACAACCATTTCGGGCGCTTATTTTTCCTATCACCGACAGCCTTTTATCTTTTGTCAGACTGCACAAATATCCTTCCCCGTTGCCGCAGTGATAATCATAATAGTCCCCGCCGTACAATTCCGACAATACCGCCATGATTGTACCGCCGTGAACGACATATGCCACTGTAGTGTCGTCCTGTTTTCCCGATGTTACCTGTCCTTTTAAAATGCTTTCTGATTTTGAAACCGTTTCCAAAAATGCACGGACACTTCTTTTCTTAAAATCCGTCAAAGTTTCCCCACCCGGAAACGGCAGTGTGCCGTTGCTGTCAATCCACTGCTGATACTGCGGATTTCCTGTCAGTTCTTTATAATTCTTTCCTTCAAAAAGCCCGAAATCACACTCTCTGAAATCCCATACAATCTGCGGTGTCTGTACCGGATAAATACATTCTGCCGTAGACAGACACCGCTTCATCGGACTGGAAAAGACCGCCTGCGCCGGCGGATAAATGCCTGCGCACGTATCTTCTTTCAGTTTCTTTATGCCCTCACCGCACAAATCCTCGTCTGTTCTTCCGATATATCGTTTTTCAAGATTTCCCTTTGTTGCTCCGTGCCGAATCAGCACAATCTTCATATACGACCTCACCTCCCGCAGGCTTTCCCCGCGCTATTTTGTAATTCCTACTGATTCCTGCTTCAGGCACTGTCCGATTCCGCATAAAATCCGCTCCACCCTGTCGGATTTTGCCACTGCCGCACACAGCACACGTCCGACAGATTCCCTGTAAATCCTGTCTTTTCGTTCCAACGGCACAATTCCGCTTCCGACCTCATCACAAATCAGAATCATCTGCGGATTGACGGCATATAGCTCTTCAATAAGCGTATCCGTAGATTCTCCCACCGCTATCCGCCTTTGAATCAATAAATGCAGGTGATTGACAATATCTGCCGACTGTAACTGCTTTTCGTCACAGTCCTTTCCGTCCGCCACCCTTAAATTTCCTTTTTTCTTTAATACATAATCAAGCTTTCCCTGAAAAGCCCCGCCAAAATATACTTCCATATTTCTCCGTTCCTACTACAATCCATTTACGGTTAATCTCATCAGCCCTGTTGCAAAACAGCACTTAAAATTTCACGCAGTCGATTTCTCATCTGCCGATATAACTCTATTGCATTTTTACATAAATGCAATTCTACATAAATGCGGTTTTGTGCCGCATGCGATACAAAACTGTTACGCCCGCAATTACAAAATATTCACACACGCCAGTACCACCGTCATGCACAATTCACTCACGCACAAAAAATAGCCCGCTAAGTCGCCCGTTACACCGCCAAATTCTTTATATGCCATATGTCTGTAATAACACAGCACAAGCCCTGCGGCAAGGAATACCGCACCGGTCTTGTAAATATCAACCAGCCCCATTCCAACCAGGCAGATGACAAACTGTATGCCTAACAGCGCATTGACACGGTAACGGTCCGTCACACTGGTAAATGTATACAGCATCCCGTTTTTTCTTGCACCACGGAAATTGACCGCCGCAAATCCGCTGAGTATCCGTGACAAATAAAATATGCCCGCAAAAAGCAGAAATGCCTGTTCTTTTCCCTGCTCTGCCATCCAGAAAAGTGCCGCAAAATAAACCGCACTGTATACCAGCAGGCGGATAACCGCAAATGCCCCGATATGGGAATCCTTTAATATAGAAAGTTTTTTCTCCCTGTCACCGTATGAATGAATCGCATCACTGGTATCCATATAACCGTCCACATGAATCCCGCCTGTAACAATCACCGGCAGTACCAGAAAAATCAATGCCCGGCTGACGTTTGGCACGCCTAAAAATGCTGACAGCTTATACCATATAAACTGACATGCACCAAGCACCAATCCGACCAGCGGAAAAAATCCCATAACATACCGCATATCTTTTTCTTCCAGATTCAGATGCGGCATTGGAATTTTAGAATACATCGAAAATGCGATGATAAGTGATTTTACCCAATTCATTTTTTCTGCCCGTTCCTCCTTCTTTTATACTGTTTACGCTTTTTCTGCCCCTTTAAATATTTTGCCTGACAGCAGTGCTATTTTTACAGCGGCAAATTCTCCTGAATCAGCTCATACGCCCCTTTCCAATATACAGGAATCGAATAGACCACCTCTGCCACACAGTCGGCTTCCTGCACAAGCTGTGTATTTAACCGTCCCAGCCGTGTGATATAATCCGTTGTCGTATTGTCGTACAGACAGCCGTCTGAAAAAATTTCATTCGTTACAATCACAAGATGACGGCACTGTCTGTAAAGCTGTATACAGTCTGAAAATACAGCATCGGGTGTTCCGCCCTCTTCAAAACATTCATTTGCCATAAGATTTGAAAGACATTCTAACAGTACCACCGGCTTCTCATTTTGCGCTGCGTGTGACACAGCTTCTGTCTGCACTTTATCAAATGCCTTGCTGACATTTTGGTACTGTTCTATCGTTTCAAAGCCTTTTCCCTGCCGCAGTGCATGATGACGGCGGATTCTTTGTGCGCCCTCTGCACCGTAGGGCTGCATGGTTGCAATATAATATTTTTTTGCACTGCCCGCAAGTTCACAGCAGATTTTTTCCGCATATTCGGATTTGCCGCTCCCACTGGTACCTGTAATTAAAATTAACATTTTTTATAATCCTCATAAGCTTCAATCTGTATATCTTCAAATGTCGTGTTTTCCCGGTATACGCGCATTGCCATATCTAACAGCGGAAACAGCATGACCGCGCCTGTTCCCTCGCCCAATGCAAGCTCCGCAAAGAGAACGGCTTCTTTTTCAAGGGCTTTTAACAATGCTTTCATCGCCGGTTCTTTTCCCTGATGAGATGCAATGATAAAATCCCGTGCCGCCGGAAAAACAGACACGGCAATCAGCGCGGCAACCGCCGATATAACACCGTCAACAATCACCGGTATCCGGTAAACCGCACCGCCCAGAAAGACACCGACAAGACCTGCAATGTCCAGCCCGCCGATTTGCTGTAACAGACAGAGCGGATTTTCTTTGTATTTTGTATACAAGTGTTGTGCCTCTGCAATGACTTCTGTCTTTCTTTTCAATCCCGCATTGTCCAGCCCCGCACCGCGTCCCGTGACTTCCTGCGGGTTTAAATCCAGTAAAATACAGGCAAGTGCTGTGCTTGTGGTCGTATTTCCGATACCCATTTCGCCGGTTGCAAGTAATTGGTATCCCTGCTCTTTGCACGATTTTACCACGTTCATTCCTGTGTAAACTGCCTGTGTGAGCTGCTCCTCTGACATCGCAGGCTCTTTTAAGAAATTTTTTGTTCCCGCCATAATCCGGCGGTTTAAAAGTCCCGGATAGGAATTGACATCTGTTCCGTCCGGCAGGCAGTCTGCGGCAATGCCGATATTTACCGGAATCACTTCTGCATAGGCATAATCCGCCATTTTACAGACGCTTGAAATGCCGTCTGCCATGTTACAGCTTACCACTGCCGTCACTTCCTGCCCGGTCTGTGTGACCCCTTCTTCCACAATGCCGTTATCCGCGCACATGACAATCACCGCACGCTTGTCAATCGCTACATTGGGTGTGTTTTGTATCCCTGCAATCTGTGTAATGAGCTGCTCCATTTTTCCAAGTCCGTACAGCGGCTTGGCAATGCTGTTCCAATGCTTCTGCGCCTGTTTAACGGCATTTTTATCCAGTCCGCCTGCCTCTGCCAGTTCCGGGAAAATTCTATAAATATCGTTTTTTTCTTCCATGCCATAAGATATGGCATGAACATCTTTTATGTTATTTTCATGATACATCTCGCAGGCTTTTAAAAAACGCTTTGCCGCCGCTTCATTTCCGTAAAAATAAATGTGCGGGAATCCCGCATAAAGCGTATCCGTTCCATAACCGCCGGATTCCGCAGTGTTATCCGAAGCCTTTGTAATCTCATAATCCGCACCGATATTATCACTGTTCCAGTAGTGAAATTCATGCGCGCGAATCGTTTCGCCCTTTGCCGCAAGCATTGTGTCCTTTTGCGCCGTGAGTGTCATATAGCCAAAGCGGCAGAGCTTTCCTGTCCCAAATCCGTTTCCCGCAATCACGCCGCACATCGGAAAACGTTCTTTTTCCGGTGTTTCCAGTGTTTCATGCAGATATAAAAATCCGCCACATTCCGCAATACACGGCAGTCCGCCCAGTATCTGCTCTTTAATTTCACTTTTCAGTGTTTCATTTTCGGACAAAGCTTTTGTATGTAATTCAGGATATCCGCCATAAAGCAGTAATCCGTCTATTTTCTCCGGTAGTTTTTTATCGGACAGCGGACTAAAAAACACCAATTCACACCCGTTTGCCCGCAGATACTCTAAATTATCTTCATATAAAAAGCAGAAAGCGGCGTCTTTTGCCACAGCTATGCGGAGTTTATTTCCTGCCGTATCCTGTAAACCCGTGCTTTCCGGCTTGTCCAATGCCGTTACCGGCTCTTTTTCCTTTTCCTCTGCTTCTCTGATATCTTCGTTTTCTTTCAGCGGCACTGCGGTTTCTGCCAGCGCAAGGATTCCCTCTAAATCAAGGCTTTTTTCCATCTGCGCGGCTATCGTGTCGATTTTTTCTTTAAAATGCACGACTTCATCTGCTGTAACCAGCCCCAGATGACGGCTTTCCAATGCTCCACCCTTTTTATACGGCAGAAAGCCCAGCGGAATCAGTCCCAGTTCCTGTGCCGCTTTTTTTGCCTGCGGATAGAGTTTTTCCGACATCTGATTAAAGATAACTCCGCGTATCTGCGAATTTTCCTGAAATGTCGTAAATCCCTTTAACACTGCCCCGACAGAATTGCTGATACCACGGCAGTTTACAATTAAAATCACCGGTGTATCCGTTATCTGCGCAATTTCAAAAGAACTCCCCTTTGTACTGAAACCCGCGCCGTCATAATAGCCCATAACACCTTCAATCACTGCGATGTCACTGCTTTTTTCTTTCTTTGCAAGCAGTGTGCGAATCGTTGTTTTATCACAAAACCAGCTGTCTAAATTGCCGGTACGCATTTTTAACACACGCGAATGAAACATCGCATCTATATAATCCGGACCGCATTTTAAGGCAGACGGTGTCCGTCCTAAATCTTTTATGCACCGGCATAATCCGCAGACAATCGTTGTCTTTCCACTCCCGCTTCCGGTTCCCGCAATCATTATCCGGCTCATCTGACACTGCTCCCTTCTATTATAAATACAGGATTATTGGCAGACAGCATATGATACTGTCCCCTTTTTTTAACTTCCGTCACAGCAATCTGTACAATCTGTGGCGTATCAAATCCGTTCTGCTCCAACAGCCGTACCGCTTCCTGTACCGTTTCTAATGTAACTGCCGTTATTACAATGCGTACATGCGGATTCTTCTTTAAAATGATTTTAAAAATGTCTTCAAGTTCTCCGCCGCTTCCGCCGACAAATACCGCGTCCGGCGCAGGCAGTTCTTCCAGTACACCGGCGGCACTGCCATGCACCACCTGTATGTTATCCAGTCCGAATTTATGCGCATTCTGCGCAATCAGACTGCACCCTTCTTCTGTCCTTTCAACTGCATAAACGCACCCGTATAAAGCCTGCATTGCAAGTTCCACGGTGACAGAGCCGGTTCCTGCACCGATATCATAAATACAGGCGTTCTTTGCAGGTGCTATGCGGCTCACCACGCTTGCGCGGATTTCCCGCTTTGTCATCGGCACACTGCCGCGGATAAAGCAGTCGTCCGGCAGTCCGGTTCCTGTAAATGCTCCCGGCTTCGGGTTATGTACTGCCATAACCGACAGCCCTGCCGCCTGATATGCCGTTAATTCTTTTGCACTTCCGTGCATAATTTTTTCATTCTGATAAGAAAGATTTTCACCAATCCAGACATGGACATTTCCCAAGCCTGTCTCTGCAATGCGGGTGCAGATTTCCGCGGTATTTCCCTGTGTCAGAAAAAAAGTGTACTCATTTTGCATAATCACCGGAAGATACGGCTGTTTCTTTCCATGCAGGCTGACAAACTGCGCCTGCTCCCATGCCACACCGATTTTTGCCGCAAAATATATTACAGAGGAAATGCCCGGCAGAATCCGGTACGCATATTTTCCGTTTAACTGCTCAACCAGTTTTTTCGTCCCACTGTAAAATCCGGTATCTCCCGACATCAGCACCGTAAAATGCTCCCCGTCTTCATTTTCAACTGCCCGCAGAATCTCTGCCGCCGTCACCGCTTTAACCGTTCTTTGATCTGTATACGGCGCAATCAGGCGTTCTGAACCGATTAAAACGTCTGCCTGTTTTACTGCCCGGCAGACCTCCTGTGTCATGCAGCCTGCACTGCCCGGCCCCATTCCGGCTATTGTTACCTGTTTCATGTTCTTCTCCATTATCACATCTATAAGCGGCAAAATTCATTTACACACTTATGTCATTAATTTTTTTAGTTCCGCTTCTGCCTCGGACAGATTTTTCCCGTCTTCCTGCTTTGGTCTTTTAATCACGATAACATCCGTTCCTGTCTGTTCTGCGGCAGATATTTTTTCTTCAAACCCGCCGCTTTTGCCGGATTGCTTTGTGACAAGTACGCCGATACCTGACTGTTTTATCAATGCAACATTTAATTCCTGTGAAAACGGTCCCTGCATTGCAATTAAATGTGCCGGCAGAAATCCCGTATCAACCGCCTTCTGAAGCATTTCAGGACTGGGAAGCAGTCTTAAATAGGCACGGTTCTGATAATCCTGTATCTTTGTGTAATCCGGTAAATGCTTGCTTCCTGTTGTCAGCAGAATATTCTTTTCAAGATACGGCTTGTCATTTAACAAATCCACCGCTTCACGCATACTGTCTGCCACGCGGATATGCGCCTTTGCACTGCCGGTTACATTTTCCGTCATATCCGTATTTTCCCGCAGTATCCGCATATAGGGAACTCCTGCTGTCTGACAGGCTTCTTTGATATTTTTTGTCACCTCATCTGCATATGGATGTGTTGCATCAAGCACACACACCGGGCGAATCTGCGTAAGCTGACTGTAAATCTGCTTCATGTCCAGCCGTCCGGCATGAATATGAAGATTCGGTGCCTGCGGAAGAATTTCCCTGCCGTATTCTGTTGCCACAAAAACCTCTGCCTGCCATTTATTCTGCACAAAACATTCACAGAGCCGGTGTCCCTCGGTCGTTCCGGCAAACAGGACAATTTTTTTCATGCTCATCGTACCTGATACCCTCTCGGTGTTACCATTTTCCCGCCAATCACCTTTGTCCGGCTGTTTCCGATATAGACAGTCGTAAACATATCTGCTTCAAATTCTGCCAATTCTTTTAAAGAAAGAACGCCCGTTTCCTGTCCGTCCCGTCCGATATTTTTTACATAACCGCAGACCGTATCCGGTGACTGTGCTTTTTCTACAATTTCACAGGCCTTCTTTAAATAGCCTGCCCTGCGGCGGCTTGACGGATTGTACAGGCAGATAACCAAGTCTGCTTCTGCCGCCGCCAGAAGGCGCTTTTCAATGAGTTCCCACGGTGTCATGCAGTCACTTAAACTAATCACCGCAAAGTCGTGGGATAACGGCGCGCCAAGACATGCCGCACCGCTGTTTGCCGCCGTCACACCGGATATTACCTGAATCTGCACGGATTCTTCTGCCAGTTCATAAACCAGACTCGCCATGCCGTATACACCGCTGTCCCCACTGCACACCAGCACCGTTTCTTTTCCCTCTTTTGCCCTGTCGATGGCATACTGACAGCGTTCCCGCTCCTGCATCATATTGGTTGAATAATACTGTTTATCCGGAAAATACTGTTTTAATAATTCCACATAAGTCCGAAATCCCACCACCAGTTCCGAATCCTGTATTGCCCTGACTGCTTCCAGTGTCATATTTTCCTTTGAACCGCTTCCAAATCCTACTATTTTAAGCATCTTACTCCTCATTTCTTTTTATTTTATAAACCGCGACCGTGATGCCGTCACAGGCGGTTTTTGCCACTATTTTTTCTCCGCCCCCGGAAGCCGCACAGGCACTCCGCTCGCAGACATTATCCACACCCATCTGCCCCTTTACAAAAGACGATGCCGTAAATGTACCCGCCTGCTGTTCTAATTCCTGTGCCGCATACGTCCGGTACGGCACTTTCATCTGTTTTGCAAAATCGATAATTCCTTGTTCCTGCGCCTTTCTGTCGATAGATGCAATCACACCGATTCGCTCTGTCAGCAGGTGATTCTGCGCAAATGTCGTATAAACCGCCTGCGCAATCTCTTTTAAACTTTTTCCTTTTTTACAGCCGATTCCGACTGCCAGATTCATCGGCACCAGTTTTATAGTCCGTAAAAATACTTCTTTTTCATGCACCTCTGTTATAATCTGGATTCCGCTTTCAAATTCTCCGTTTTCATTTTTAGTAACCTGTATCTGCCCCGGATACTGCTTTTCCGCCTGTTCTAACAGGTCTATATATTCATCATTTCCTGTCATTCCAACCGGTTCATGATTTAAAATGCGCCCCGAAATGTCCTGAATCATTACAGGATTTACAATGCGCAGCCTGTGTTTTCCTGCAAATAAATCCACCGCAAACATACCGCGTGTATCGGTTGCCGTTGTAATGACCGGTGCCGCGCCAAGCCGTTCTGCCAATGTACTGCACCACTCATTTGCCCCGCCGATATGCCCTGAAAGCAGTGAAATCAGAAATTTTCCGTCCTCATCTGCCACCAGCACCGCCGGGTCTGTCGTCTTGCTTTTCAAATAAGGTGCTATCACACGCACGGCAATCGCCGCCGCCCCGATAAATAAAATCCTGTCACACTGATAAAACTGCTCCTTTATCACTTCGCCGACCGAATAAAAGGAATGAATTGTGCCGTCTGAACTGTCCGCTCTATCTGCGCTGTCAGTACTGCCCGCCCTGTCAACACTATCCCCGGTATCCATACATCGCTCATGTCCGTAGATTTCTACCGTTCCTTCTGTGTTTTGTGCCGCTTTTTTTGCAAGCTGTAAGCCCGGCTGTGTAAATGCAATGATGATTGTTCTCATTTGCGGTACTCCGTCTGGAATTCCGGGTCATACAGCTTGGAAAAAGCATATTGTTCCCCTAAAAAGTCACCGACTAGCACCAGTGCAGTCTTTGTAATCCCCGCTTCCCGTGCTTTTTGTTCAAGTTCCTTTATCGTTGTTTTTATACATTGCTGTTCTGCCCAGCTTGCCTTGTATACAATCGCACACGGCGTATCCGGTGTATACGCTCCCTCACACAACTGTTCCTGCAATTCTTTTAAATGTCCCGCACTTAAAAAAACAGCCATGGAAGCGCCGTGCTGTGCCAAAAGCGAAAGCTTTTCTTTTTCCGGCACCGGTGTTCTTCCTTCCATTCTCGTAAGAATGACCGTCTGGGATACTTCCGGTACGGTATATTCACAATTTAGCGCCGCCGCCGCCGCTAAAAAGCTGCTGACGCCCGGACAGATTTCACACCGGATTCCGTGTGTGGCAAGCACTTCAATCTGTTCGCGGATTGCACCGTAAATTGACGGATCGCCCGTGTGCAGACGGACAACCTTTTTCCCTTCCTGCTCTGCCTTTACAATCACATCAATGACTTCGTCCAGATTCATATAAGCACTGTTATAAATTTCACATTCTTTTTTTGCATATTCCAATAATTCTTCATTGACCAGTGAGCCTGCATAGATAATGACATCGGCTTCCTGTAATGCACGCATGCCGCGCACCGTAATCAGGTCTTTTGCCCCCGGTCCCGCTCCGATAATTTTAACCATATATTTATTCCTCGTTTCCTATCTGCCATGCAGAATCCTTATTTTTCACTGCTTACATCTGCCGTGATTTTTAAAAGCAGTTCGTCTGCCTGTTCTGTTTTTCCAAGCAGTCCGTATTCATTAGAAAAAACAACTGCACCTATCTGCATATTGTCACCGCCTCTTTTTTGCAGGCAGGCATCAATCCGTAACATAAGCTGTTCCATTGTCTTTCCGAGTATCTTTTCATTTTTTAAAAGCTCCAGTGCAGCATCGGTCGTCACACAGTCTAAAATATTGCGCACTGTTTCAATACCCGCGCCTGCCCGAACGGCACACGCTGCCAGTATTTCCATGCGGCCGTCCGCCATTTTGGAATGGGTATTCATAATGCCCGCGCCCAGCTTGACCAGTTTTCCGATATGACCGACAAAAAGCATTCCTTTTGCCCCAAGTTCACAGCCCATATCAATCGTATCCCCGATAAAATTACTGCATTTAATACTTCTTTTTAATTCAATTTTTAATGTTTCATGTAAAAAATCCTGTCCATAATTACCCGGTGTTATCAAAAGAGTCTGTTCCCCGTCTGCCAGGTGCATTTTCATCTCTGTACGGATTGTGTCAATCAGCGCCTGCTCACTCATCGGCTCTACAATGCCGCTTGTTCCAAGAATAGATATGCCGCCTGTAATACCAAGCTGCGGGTTAAATGTTTTTTTTGCGATTTCCACCCCCTGCGGCGCAGAAATCACCGCCTGCAATCCGCCCTCATAGCCAAATGCTTCTGCCGTTTCCTTTAATGCCGCCTCAATCATCTTTAGCGGCACCGGATTAATCGCCGCCGCCCCGACCGGACGTGCAAGCCCCTTTTTTGTAATCCGCCCGATACCCACACCGCCGTCAACGATTATCTGCGGTTTTACTGCGGCTGTATCAGACCGCTCTGATTCTGTATCGCATTTTTTTACAGTCATGTCCATGCTTTTATTCATATTACTATTATTATGAATATAGGAAACCTCGGCAAATATCAGGATTTTGTTGGTAATATCCGGGTCATCGCCGCTGTCTTTCTGCACGGCACAGGATACGGCATGTGCCTTCATCTGAATCTCACAGACCGGCAGTGTCAGCGTAATGTCTGACGGCGTTCTTACGGAAACTTCCGTCACTTTCCTGCCGGATAAAAGCATCTGTGCCGCCGCTTTTGCCGCGGCAGCCGCACATGTGCCTGTTGTATAACCGCACCGCATTTTTTTCTGATTTTTATACACATACCGTTCTAACATCTGCGCCATTCTTTATCGTCCTCTGCCGCCATGTAAAACAGGGCATTTACAATCGCCGCCGCCACATTACTGCCGCCTTTTCTTCCTCTTGCCACAATATAGGGCAACGTGCTGTCTATGATTTCTTCCTTTGCTTCAACGACATTTACAAAACCCACCGGCACGCCGATAACCAGTGACGGTGTAAATATGCCCTTATCTGAAAGTTCCCGTATTTTCATCAGTGCCGTCGGCGCATTGCCGACTACCATAATACAGCCCGGATTCTGCTTTGCCGCTTTTTCCACGCTGACTGCCGCGCGGGTAATTTCACGCGCCGCCGCTTCCTTTGCCACCGCTTCATCTGCCATATAGCAGTGCAGTGAAATGCCAAACCGCTCCGCCATTTTATGGCTGATACCCGCGCCTGCCATATTGGTGTCCGTCACAATGTCCGTTCCTTTTTGAATGGCTTCCAGCGCCTTGTCTACAACGCCCTCGGAAAATACCATATTCGTTTCATACGAAAAATCCGCAGTTGTATGAATCACTCTTTTGACAATCGGCTTATACTGCGGCGGTATCTGTGTCGTCAGTTCCTTTTCGATGATTGCAAAGGATTGTTTCTCAATTTCCATTGGTTTCATGCCTGCACCTCTCCTTATCCAGCATTGATTTTACTGCAAAAGACAATTTCTTAACGTTTCACTGTCAGGACAGAAAAGCACCTGTTTTTTGTGTGCCTTTGCATACTCCGGCAGTTCTTTTACTCTTTCATTCATCTGTCCTGTCGGACACCCTGTATCAATCACAATATCTGCTTCATCAATCGCACGGCACGCCGCCGTAAATGCTTCTTCCCCGACCGGCTCAAACATTTTTTCCGTAATCACCTGTGCCGCCAGTGCCTGTGCGACCGGGTAGTCGCAGTCATTTTCATATAAAATGCCGGCAGTAAACGCCAATCCCATACGCTGTAATTCGCGGTATGTAAAAATGCCTGTTCCCGCGCCGCCCGCAACAAAAATACGCGGTGTGCCTTCGGGCTTTTTTAATTCCGTACTGCCATACAAACAATTATACGTCCCCTGCTGTAATCCGTAAAGAGTGCTGATACGGCTGTCCGTAAAAATCTGCTCCGGTCTTCCGAATTCAATCGTTCCGTTTCCGCCAACACACATCACATAATCTGCGATTTTTGCCGCCAGTTCAATTTCATGCAGTGACACAATGACCGTCACCTTATCCTTGACTGCCATTTCCAGCAAAATGTCGAGCAATTCTATTTTGTGACGGATATCCAGAAATGATGTCGGCTCGTCCAGTACAATAATTTCCGGCTTCTGACAGACCGCCCTCGCAAGCATAATCCGCTGGCGCTGTCCATCACTAATCTGTGAAAAATCTTTTTCCGCAATGTCCATGGCGGACACCTTTTCCAGCGATTCTGTCACGATTTGTTCGTCTTCTTTCGTCAGCTTTCCGAAATAATTCGTATACGGATACCGTCCCATTGCAACGACATCACGGCATGTCATCATTTCCGTCTTGATTTTCTCCGTCAGTACAACAGACATCGTTTTTGCGTATTGTTTGCTTGTGAAATCCTTCACATTCTTTCCTTTAATATAAATACCGCCGGATATCGGCTGCATTTCCCGGATAATATTTTTTAAAATCGTGGACTTTCCCGCACCGTTTGGTCCAATCAGTACAAGAATTTCTCCTTTTTTGACCTTGAGTGCAATGTCTTTTAACAGTGCCTTCCCATGATAGCCCACACTTAAATCCTGTGTTTCTATATATACCTGTTCCATGCTTTTCTCCTTTTACTTCTGCCGCTTCACCATCAGCCAGATAACGACCGGTGCGCCAAACACTGCCGTAACCGTTCCGATTGCCAGTTCTGACGGCGAAAAGATTGTTCTTGCAATCAAATCACAGAACATACAGAATACGGCGCCGCACAAAAAGATTGCAGGAATCGTAACCACCGGCTTTGTCGTTTTTAAAGACAGTCTTGTAATATGCGGAACGGCAATGCCGACAAAGGAAATCGGTCCCGCAAGTGCCGTTACGCAGGCTGACAAAAGACTGGACAGCAAAATGATACAGACCCTGAAAAAACGGATACGAATCCCCATGCTCTGTGCATAGCCCTCTCCCAGCAGATACGCGCTAATCGGCTTTGAAAATAAAAAGGTGACAACTGCCGTCGGAAATACCACTGCCGCCGCAAGCTTTACGGTGCTCCATGAACTGCCCGAAAAACTGCCCATTGCCCAATGTGTCAGATTGGCGATATCCGAATCATTTGCAAATGTAATACACAAATCCGTAATTGCCGAACAAATATAGCTAATCATAATTCCCACGACTAAAAGCATAGACATACTTTTCACGCGGTTTGCAAAAAGCAGGACATAAAGCATGGCAAGAAGCGAACCGACAAATGCGGCCGCAACCTGCGCCCACAACGGCATACCGGACATATATTTCAGCAGAAAAATCATCGTGATTGCAACAAACATCTTTGCACCGGACGAAATACCAAGCACAAACGGTCCTGCAATCGGATTTCTGAAAAATGTCTGCAATAAAAATCCGGACAACGACAATGCCCCGCCTAAAATTGCCGCCATACACAGACGCGGCAGACGGATTTTCCAGATAATATTGTATTCCGGTGTTCCCATATCACCATGCAGAAAAATAATGCGAAAAATTCGTGCCGGAGATATATGAACATTTCCTGTATTGATATTAAAAATCACTGCCAGTACAAATAAAACCACAAGTAAAATGTATACAACCTGACAGCGGATTATTTTTTTTATCTGCATTTTTTCTCCATTCCAGTTGCTCTATCCGCAAAAGTGCCACACCAAATTAAAATGATGTGGCACTTTTTTACAGACAGATTTTCTGTTTTACTGTAACTTCTTTAAATATGTAAGTTCTGTTGTATTCGCATCAGCATTCAGCATTAAGTTGATGTCGTTAATCATGCTTCCGATTGTATCTGCAATCTGGAAGAAATCCGGTGTTGTACACCATACATTTCCGTCCTTAACAGCCTTCATATCTGAAAGCACACTGTTATAACCTGTAAAATCACTGAGTGTAGACGGCTTTCCGCCTAAACTCCAGATATAAATCACATAGTCTGCATCTTTCGCTTTTTCATAAAAGCTTTCGATATTCATTTCCTGTGTACCGGTCTTATCTGTATTTAAGTCAGAGAAAATGTACTCTCCACCTGCCATATTGACCATCTGTGTAAGGTAATCTCCTGCATTTCTGACATAGAGCTTGCCCTTTGAAGTAATATAGAATACCGCAACGGATTTTCCGGTCTTTTCAGCCTTTGAAAGTGTATCTACATAAGCCGCCTGTGTATTATACATGGTTGTGGCAGCATCTTCTTCATTGCAGAGTGCCGCATAGAATTTTGCCCATTCTACACGTCCGAGCGGATTTTCTTCATAGGTAGACTGGTCTAAAATGTAATTAATCCCCAGTTCCTTTAATTTTTCTGCTACATCCGGTTTGCCGGTTAGCATGGTTGAATATATAGCAAGTGTAGGTGCGCCTGCAATAATTGTTTCATAATCCGGTGCTTTGTAGTCGCCTACGTAAGTAAGCTTTCCGTCATCAAATGCTTTCTTTACGCCGTCAATGTACCATGAATCCTTATCATAAGTTACCTGGCTGATATTAGAAAGACAGTTGCTTGCATTCATCAGGGATGTTACCGGTGTTGAAGATACGAGCAGATTTGTAACCGGTGTCTTTAATACCAGTGTATCCGCATCTAATCCTGATGGCGTGGACATTCCTTCCGGAACGAGCAAAATCTTAGACTGCTTTGCCACAATCGCAGTATCTTCATCTCTGTTGGTAATAGTCAGCAGCTTATAACCGCCCTTGTAATACTCTACAGAAAACAGCTTTGCATACTGTAATTCCATTGCATGGTCAAATACAAGCTGTCCGTCATAGCTGCTTTCGCTATTCGTCTGGCTTGTCGTGTTACCGGTTCCGCAGCCGCCCATTGTAAACGTTGCCGCAAGCAGCGTAAACACAAGCATGAGTGCAAGAAATCTTTTTTTCTTCATTTTGTTTTCTCCTTTTCTTTTTCATGAAGTGTTTTGATGATTCCGATATGATCGCAGAAAAGGAGCAGACCTGTCTGTCTGCATAAAAATCAATAGTCTGTTGTTCTCGCAACGACTATTTTAACTCTGCCTGTAAACCGGTCTTCTGACTCACAGATTAACAGCAATACCCGCCTTCCCGGATTCGGTCAGCTAAAAGTAGCCTCCTCCAGTGGCATTATGGATACCGCCTCCCTGTACACAGCAGCGGAACTGTTCAAGAATTTCACTTGATTCCCTGAAATGTAAGCCTGCGCGTTTTCACAAATCTGTTTTCTGCACAGTTTCATTTCGTTTACAGTGATTATTTCGTTATCATCTGGATTTTATCCAGAGTTTATTATTCCATAGAATTGATAGAATTGCAAGAAATTTCATTTGTAATTTCATTTGCAATTCAAAATGTTCCATACAGGGTCTGCCGGATTTTTTCCATATCATATTCCGGCGCCGCCGCTGCTACTGCATCGTAAAGCGGCTGTATTACAGAGACTTCTTCTTCAAGTCCGGAGGCTATTAGCTCTGCTGACTTGCCCTTTTTGACTTTTTTATTATCATTGGTAACAGCACCGATGCCTGTCCCTCCTGAAAGCCTTCCTCACGGACGACTTTCATATGTCCTTCTTCATCGTATTCATATATACTCACGTCTATCACCTCTTCCCTTACTTCATCTTCTCCGACAAAAACCGCACAACCTTTTCATAGTTTTCCGGCTGGTGCGGGAAAGTACAATACGTGCAGTCTTTAATTTTCTTTCCGCTTTCACGTACGATAAAGTGCGGATTGCCCGGACAGTCTTCGTACTGATTTAACGGACAGTAACAAAAGAGGCAGTTAAAATCTGTCTCTTTTTCCACTTTATGACACGGAAAGTATTTACATTTTTCATTTTTAAAATAACGGTAACTGTTTTCCATGCGCTCTCCTCTATAATAATCCTCATTCCTGAGCAAAAACAAATTGCTGTGTATCGTCATAATCATTTCTGCGGTCATCAATCCCTTTTACGGGATTCATGTAAAACAGCCCGCTCCCTACATTTTATAATAAGAACGGATTGGTTCACAACCTACGGAGAGTAGATATGCGGTAACACAGAGCAACTATTAATTTTGCTTTTTAAGATACCTTTTTAGTAGGAACGCACAAAAATAAGGAAATGTATAAATATTGTTTTCAAAACCAATATTGCTGTCCCCCAGCTTGATTCCATAGTGAATATCACTGTAATTTTTATTTGAAATGAGCTGATTCAAAGACTTCGAACTGTTTTTATTGGCTTTTACTTCCACCGGAATCAGCACATCCTTTGTCCGCACGAAGAAATCTTCTTCCAGCGTTGCATTTTCTTTCTTATAATAATATAAGCCAAGACCTTGTTTTAAAAATGCTTCTGCCACAAAATTTTCATACAATGCCCCTTTATAAATTCCAAGATTTTTGTTTGCCCTCAAATCATCCTGTGCTTCTTCATCTAACGTTGAGATTAACAAACCTGTATCCGGATAATACAGCTTAAATTTATTTTCATCGTAATTTCCTTTGAGTGGAAGTTCCGGAAAATGAAGGCAGTAACAAATGGATATTACCCCGGCATCTTTAAGCCAGTCGATACAGCCTGTATATTCTCTGCTTCTTGCATTTTTTCCCAATTTATTGTACTGGAACTTTTTATTTTCCTTTGCAAGCTGAACCGGAATATTCCGGTAAACACTTGCTATTTTCGTCTGTTCTAAACCCTGTGCATATTTTCGTATATCTTCTTCATAATCCAGCCGTATCTGATTCTGGATTTCCAGCGTATTTGAAAAACTGTTCGTTTCTATATATTGTCTGACTACCGCCGGCATTCCGCCGAGGATACAATAATCTAAAAACAGCTTTTTGTACACCTCAAACTGTGTCTGACCAAACGGCTTTTGCAAAATCATATGTTTCAGCAAATCCGCAATCTGTGTATCATCATAGCCCTTTGCCCATAAAAATTCTTCAAAATCCATGGAATACATTTCATAATCCGTTTTGTATCCTACACTGTTACTGTGGATTTTCTGATAATGAATTCCAAGCAGTGATCCACTGCATATGACATCATACTTTCCGTCCACCTTAAATGATTTTAAAGAAGTGGCAATATCCGGATACTCCTGAATTTCATCAAAAATCAATAAGGTATCATCCTTTATAAATTTTTTTTTGGTATCCAGCAGTGTAATATTCTTCACAATGCTGTCTGCATCATATCCGTCACTTAATATCGTTTTATATTTCGGTTCAAGCACAAAATTAATATAAACAATATTGCTGTAATATTTTTTTGCAAAATGATTAATAGATTCGGTCTTTCCAATCTGCCTTGCCCCTTTTACAATCAGCGGCAGGCGGTCTTTATTATTTTTCCACTGTACAAGAAATTCATCAATCTTTCTTTTTAAATACATGGCAATCCCTCCTGCCTTATACTATATCACATTTTAAGCGCATTGCCTATGATTTTTTCACGTTTCATGTGCCTGTATTCTGCATTTCTCCACATTTTATAAGCCTATTTCTTATGATTTACCACATTTTATGAGAGCGCTTTTTATATTTCATCACATTTCATGAGTATACATTTTACTTTTCTCCACATTTTCACTTTGTAACGCTATTTCCTATTCTATAATATACCCTATTTCCCCAAATACGCCTCCACGCTCTCCTTCAACCGGCGCAGTCCGTCTTCCACCTGCGTTTTCGGGCAGGCAAGATTCATTCTTAAAAAGCCATCGCCGTTGCGGTATTCCGCGCCGTCACACAGATACAGCCCGCTGTGGCTGCGGATAAATGCGCAGAGGTTGTCTTCTTTTTTTGCAATGCGTGTGCAGTCTATCCATAACAGATACGTTGCTTCCGCCGCTACAACTGAAATCTGCGGAATTTCTTCCTTTATAAATGCTTCCGCTGTCTTTCTGTTTTCCCATAAATATGCACGCAGTTCGTCCAGCCATGCCCCGCCCTTTGTAAATGCCGCTATCGGTGCGGTCAATGCAAATACATTGGGCTCTGCCACTTCATCGGTATTTAATCCGCGGCTGACACGGTGACGAATCGTTTTATCCGGCACAATCACTGCCGCCGTCTGGATTCCCGCAATATTAAATGCTTTTGTCGCCGCAACACATGTAATACTGTTATTTTTACACGTTTCAGATACCGAAGCAAACGGACTATAGTCCTTGCCCGGCTCTGTAATATCGCAGTGGATTTCGTCAGAAAGCACCAGTACATGATGTTTCCAGCATAATTCCCCGATTCTTTTAAGTTCCTCCCTGTCCCAGATTTTTCCGACAGGATTATGCGGATTACACAGCAGCAACAGGGACGTCTGCGGATTTGCAAGTTTTTCCTCTAAATCATCAAAGTCAATCTGATATGCGCCGTTTTCATATTTTAAACGGCTTTCCAGCACATTTCTGCCGTTATTTAATATTGAATTAAAGAAAATGTTGTAAACCGGTGTCATCACCACCACATTTTCCGCAACCGTTGTCATTTTTCTTACAATACTTGAAATTGCCGGAACGACACCCGTTGTAAAAATGAGCCACTCCTTTTCCATTTCAAATCCGTGACGGTCTTTCCACCAGCTCTGATAGGCACTATACCACTCCGGTGTAATGTCCGTGTAGCCAAACACGCCGTGCTCCGCCCGCTTTAAAATAGCTTCTTTTACCGGCGGCGCTGTTTCAAAATCCATGTCGGCAACCCACATCGGCAGTTCATTTTCGGCAACGTCCCACTTTAAACTGCCTGTTCCTCTGCGTTTTACCGGTTTATCAAATAAATTTTCCATTTAAAATTTTTCCCACCTTTCCATTACATTTTCACAAATAATCTGCGTATCCTCCGGCTTTATCTTATCCGGCTCTAAAATCAGTGTTCCGATTGCATCTGCGCGGATTGTACCGCCCTTCGGATTTAAAATGCTGTCCGCTTTTCCCGTAATCTCTGCGTTTACCGTGGAATATTCAAATGCAAGCGTTGTGTGTAACAGTCTGCAATTTTTCAGCACCAGATTTTCAACGTAGCACATTCCCTGAAGGCTCTCAATCGTACAGTTGACAAGTGTCAGATTCTTTGAATTCCAGCCCAGATATTCCCCGGAAATGTAAGAGTCGTACACCGTCACATTTTCACTGTTCCAGAAAGCGTCCTTAGACAGCATTTTGGCATGGTGGATTTCTACATTTTTTGCACCGTCAAAGCAGTAATTTCCCGCCAGTTCAAAATTGTCAATCTGCATATCGGTGCAGTTCATTGCAAAATAATCGCCCTTTGCGCACACCTGATTTAATGTCACGTTACTACAATTCCAAAGCGTTTCCGCGGCATTCGGTAAAAATACGTTGTCTAACTTCAGTTGGTTACACCTGCGGAAATTCTTCGGTGCTTCAATCAGCGCATTTTCGATATGAATGTTGTTGGTATACCACACGCCCGCGCGCGCCATTTCCGCCCATGTACTGTCTTTGACTTCAATATCACTGCTGTACCATAAAGGATATTTCCACTGAAACATACTGTTTTCCATTTCAATCTGATGACATTCCTTTAACGGAGATTCGCCTTCCCCAAATAGAGTATGGTTAATTTGAAGCCCCGATTCCCCAAATAAAGGGCGTTCCCCTGTTAAATATTCCTGATTTATCTGTCTTTGCGGTTTCATACGTTTATCACCTATCCTTTTATTGCATTTTATCCTGTAATATTTCTATGATACCAATGTCCGCCGTAAATATCAAATACCTATTCGCTATATCATGCAATACAACGGCAAATCCGCAAGACCGGATACCCAGCCTTGCGGATTGCATCATTTATATTAGGAAAAGATAGGATTTTACTTATCGTATTCCAGATAAGCCCCTTTCATCGGACTGGCTGCCAGTTCACTAAACAGCCTCAGTACACCTTTCTTGTACTTGCGTTCTTTCGGTTTCCATGCAAGGCGGCGCTGTTTTAATACTTCCTGCACTTCTTCTTCGGTCATTTTCACGCCGTGGATACCGATAATATTTAACTTTCTTGCTTCTACGTCAATTTCAATCAAATCGCCTTCTTCAACGAGGGCAATCGGACCGCCGTCTACAGCTTCCGGACTGCAGTGTCCAATAACAGGACCGGTTGAGGCGCCTGAGAAACGTCCATCTGTAATCAGCGCAATACTCTTTCCAAGTTCTTTATCACTGCTGATTGCCTCGGAGGTATAAAACATTTCCGGCATACCGCTTCCCTTCGGGCCTTCGTAACGGATAAAGACCGCATCGCCTTTCTGTACCTTGTGATGAAGCACTGCGTCCAGACATTCTTCTTCGCTGTCAAATGGTCTGGCTCTTAAAACTGCCTTAAACATTTCCTTCGGACACGCTGTATGCTTAATGACTGCGCCCTCTGGTGCAAGATTTCCTTTTAAGACTGCAATACTGCCCTCCGTGCCGATTGCTTCATCGTACGGACGTATGATATCTTTGCGGGTGATGTTGGTGTTGTACCGTTCGTTAAACTGTGCAAGCCACTTTTCACAGCGCTCATAAAATCCGTTTTTCTTTAAATCTTCCAGATTCTCGCCGAGTGTCTTTCCTGTTACTGTCATAACATCCAAATGCAGATGTTCCTTGATTTCTTCCATAATCGCCGGAACGCCGCCTGCATAGTAAAATGTTTCAGCAGGCCATCTTCCTGCCGGACGGACATCAAGCAGGTAATGCGCGCCGCGGTGCAGTCTGTCAAATGTATCGCCTGTAATTTCTATTCCAAATTCATGTGCCAGTGCCGGAATATGAAGCAGACAGTTTGTACTGCCTGAAATTGCAGCATGCACAAGGATTGCATTTTCAAAGCTTTCCATCGTTACAATATCGGACGGTTTCATATTTTCCATGTAAGCGAGTTTGACTGCCTGTTTTCCGGCTTCTCTTGCATATGCCAGTAAATCCGGACTTGTAGCAGGCATGAGTGCGCTTCCCGGAAGGGCAAGCCCAAGTGCTTCTGCCATAATCTGCATTGTAGAAGCCGTTCCGATAAAGGAACATGCACCGCAGCTTGGACAAGCATTGCATTTTGCCCAGTCTAATTTTTCTTCGTCAATCTCACCGCGCTGATATTTTGCGCTGTACATACCGAGCTGCTCTAAAGTCAGCATTTCCGGTCCTGCATTCATCGTACCGCCCGGAACAACTACGGATGGAATGTTGACACGCGCAAGTCCCATAAGGTTGCCCGGCATACCCTTGTCACAGCTTGCCAGATAAACACCGGCATCAGATACGGTTGCGTTGCCCTGAATTTCAATCATGTTGGCAATCATTTCACGGCTTGCAAGACTGAAATTAATGCCGTCTGTACCCTGGCTTTCGCCGTCACAGATATCTGTTACATAATATCTTGCACCGAATCCGCCGGCTTGTGCAACACCTTTTCGTACTTCTTCTACTAAAATGTTTAAATGACCGCTTCCCGGATGACTGTCACCATACGTACTTTCTATAAATATCTGTGGTTTTGATAAATCTTCACGCTTCCAGCCCGTTCCGATTCTTAACGGATCCAGCTCCGGTGCAAGTTTTCTCATTTCCTGACTTTTTAATTCCATAATAATCCTCTTTTCTGAGCAACTTGTTGCAAAGATGCGATGAGAAATTCGCGCAGGCGATTTCTCATCTGCAATCAGGGATATTTGTTTTTGCTCAGAAACAAATATCCCTGTGAAAAATCAGCACCTCAGTGTGATTTTTCACAATAATCCTCTTTTCTGCAGGCATTTTAATGTCAAAGTAATCGCAAACTGAATTTATTCAATTCTGCGATACAAACAGATTTGTAATGCCTGCGGCACAAATCTGTCGTGCATGGCGTTTTTCCGCTTAAAGCCAAACCGCCATCGCTAGTTTTTACACATTATACAAAGAATGAAATCAACAGTGCTACTAAAAATCCTGTTCCGCCAACGAGTGTTTCCATAATGGTCCATGTCTTTAATGTCGTTTTTTCATCAAGTCCGACTAATGAACGTACCAGCCAGAAACCGGAATCGTTAAAGTGGGAGCAGACCGTTGCGCCACCGGCTACTGCTGCGGTAATGCAGGCAAGATAAAGCGGTGAAAGTGTCGCAATTTCCGGCATTGCAGCAATAATGCCTGCTGCCATAGTCATAGCTACGGTAGAAGAACCTACGCAGATTCTTACGAGTGCGGCAACAATAAATGCTACCACAACTAACGGAAGTGCGGCTGATGAAACGGCATTTCCGATAACATCGCCCAGTCCTGAATACTGAAGCATATATCTTAATACACCGCCGCAGGCTGTTACTAAAAGAATCAGACCTGTCGGCTCTAAAGATTTTGTGAGTATCTTTTCAAGTTCTGCCAGTGTGTAACCGTGTCTTGTTCCAAGGAAATACATCGCAACCAGTGTTGCAATCAGCAGTGCCACAAACGGCTCGCCTAAAAATCCCAGAATGCCTGCCACGGGTGTCAAAAATCCCACTACACCTGCAAGAGAATCTAAAATAATCAGTACCAGTGGAATCAGAATAATGGTTACAACCAGTCCAAAGCTCGGAAGCTTTGATTCATCAATATCTTCCTGCTGCTGAATGTGCTCCGGTACTTCAACCATGTATTTCTTTCCACAGATAGACCCCCATACCGGTCCGGCTACAATCATTGCTACCGTACCACAGGCAATACCAATAAGGATAACCCAGCCAAGGTCAACGCCCAACATCGTTGCAACCAGTACAGGTCCCGGTGTCGGTGGAATAAATGCATGTCCTACGGCAAGTCCTGCCAATAACGGAATAACATAATAAAGTGTGGAACGTTTTGTTCTTTTTGCCAGCGAAAATGCCAGTGGAATCAGAATAATCAGTCCTGCATCAAAGAATACCGGCATTGCAATAACCAGTCCTGTAATACCCAGCGCCCATGCCGCTTTTTTATCGCCAAACCTGTTGACCATTGTAACGGCAAGTGTCTGTGCGCCGCCCGATGTTTCAAGAATTGCACCGAACATGCTTCCTAAACCTACTAACAGGGCTATCCCCTTTAATGTGTTACCGATACCGTCATTGACTGCCGTAACAATCTGTGAAAACGGCATTCCTGCAATCAGACCGATTGTAATTGCGCCAATCAGAATTGACAGCATTGCATGAATCTTAAATTTGATAATGAGAACGAGCAATAAAATCATTCCCACTACCGCCGCGAGAATCAATCTTGTTGTTTGGTCCATAATACCCTCCATTTCCGCGGAAGCCGTATTCCGTAAAACATCATACCTTTTCCGCCTGTTTGAAACTTTCATTTTAATTAGTAATGCATTGCGTTGTGTAAAACAACGAATAACATTCATAAGACGTCTGATGTATTTGTTGATTTTATTCTATATTTTGTTTGTACAAATGTCAATACCTCCGATGTATTTATTTTATTTTCGTTTTTTGTACTAAAAAAAGACGGATTAACCGTTGTAATCCGTCTTTTTTTTGTGATTTTTGCACAACTATTCATTTTATAATTCCATATTTTAACATTGCCTGCATAAATTGTCTGATGTTTTTTACAAATTTTTCCTCTCGTTTTCCCTGCTGTTTACCAACCGATTTATTGTTTTTATTATTCTTTATTATCGTCTGTTTTATTGCCTGCTTTGCGCTCCTGCATCATTTTCACCAACATCTGCCGGTTATAGGTCAGGTGCATAATCATGGCACATTTTGCGCCGACTGAATCGCCCTGCACAATTGCTTCCGTAACCGCCCTGTGTGTCTGGATTGTCTCTTCCATCAGCTTGTGATAGGTCAGATTGACGAATGTAATAATCGCCGTGTGAATTGTCGGCATCAGTGACTCTACCACACTGTTACCACTTGCCTTTGCAATCGCCGCATGAAATGCCTGATCTTTTTTTGTATGATTTTTTCCGGCACGATAGAAATTCTCCACCTCATCACACAGCCGCACAATTTCTTCTTTATCCTGCTCTGTCGCTTTCTGGGCGGCGAGCGCAGCAATCTCCGGTTCCAGCATTAAGCGGACTTCAAACAGCTCCAGTGCCAGCTTATACTTATCTTCATATTTAGAAAAACCCAGTGGATCATTTTCCAGTGTATCTGTTCCGATAACATACGTTCCCGAACCCTGCCGCACCTCTAAAATGCCCTTGGATACCAGACTTTTTACTGTTTCACGGATTGTGCTTCTCCCTACACCGTACATTTCTGCCAGTTCATATTCATTCGGGATTTTTTCCCCAATCGGAACCGGCTTATTTAAAATATCGTCCATTAATGCATCTTCTACCTGTGAAGCCAGCAGTTTTTTATTCATTTTATCAAATCCGTTCATCGTATAACCTGTCCTTTTATTTCTGTTTGCAAATATCTATGTCTGTTTTCTGATATTTATAAGCATACAACCGGCTGCCAATCCATGTCAATATTAGAACTCCAAAAAAGCAGTACAGTTATTATCCATGCGTGAATCCATCAGATTGCCCCCACTACCTGCCCAATCCGTTCTCTCATATCCAGAAATACTTCCGCAATGTCAGGGTCAAAATCCTGTCCGCTGCCCTTTTCAATAATCTCAAAGCACTGTTCTAACGGCATCGCATCCCTGTAACATCTTTTGGCGGAAACCGCATCAAATACATCTGCTACCGACATAATCCTTGCACATAACGGAATATCCTCTCCGGCCATCCCCTGCGGATACCCTTTTCCATTCCATTTTTCATGATGATACCTTGCAACCTCATATGCCATTTTTTCATATTCACCGTCACCGATATGTCCAAACGTTTCTTTTATGATTTCTCCGCCTTTTTCCGTATGCGTTCTCATAATGGCAAATTCTTCATCTGTGAGCCTGCCCGGTTTTTGTAAAATAGCATCCGGTATGGCAATCTTTCCAACATCGTGCATTGGCGCGGCTATGGTAAGATTTTCTATGTAATCCTGTGTCAGCTGTTCTTTATACATTCCCCTTTTCTGCAGTTCTTCTGCCAGAAGCTTTACATATGTCGTTGTTCTGCGGATATGCCCTCCTGTACTGCCATCCCTGTTTTCCACCAATGTTGCAAAGCCCATGACCATTTCACGGTTGTGCGCCTGCAGCTTTGTGAACAGCGGATTTTCAACATTCAGATAAGAACCGATAATGACAAATGTCGGCACCAGACAGGATATGAGCGATTCAGGATAAATCATCTGATAAATCGTCACCACATTTGCCGCCGCAATACAGGTCGTCAGCGTAATCAGCTTATGATGTCCCATATTTCTCCAGCCTTTTACCAGAAGAATGACCGTTCCCAGCATATAAACAGCGACCATAATAAAACAGGTATACGCAGAAATTCCCATGGAATAATTGGTAATTCTGCCGGAACGGTACTCCAGCTGTGGCATAAACAGAATCACTACTGCAATGCATATTGCCAGCGGCAGTATGATTAATGTCTTTATTTTTCTGCTTTTTGGCACTCCTCTTGTTATATCGTACATATATAAAAATATTACAAATGACAGTGTATCCAGTCCGCACAAAAAGCAGGCATGAAGCACAGCATTGACAAGCCCAGGCACTTTATCAAGATAATTTACGGTATATGCCGTTGCCCCGTCAAATACAATGCTTAGGATTCCCGTAATCAAAAGCAGTTCAAATACCGGCTCTTTCTGCTTTACTTTATATTCATACTTCTCACGGATATAAATAAATGCCACGTAAAGCACGATCAGCATACATCCGATTTGTAACTTAAAATACTGCATCTGTTCTACCTCCTTATTATGGAATCTGCATTCTGTTCCATTACATTTTCCCCAAAATAATCCTCTGCGATTTTTTCAAGCTGTCCCGCAATCTGTGTAAACGGCTGATTCAAATCCAGTGTCCGCACCCAGATAATATTACCGCCCATTACGTACCGATTCCCCGGTATTATTTCCTCCTGTGTCTTTGCATATAAAATCATCCCCGCCACCGTTCCTGTATTTTTTTTGTCGAGATTTTTTACATATGCAAACATCTGATACAGATGATCCGAGCGGATTTTTTCTATATCATACACCGTCTGCATCGTATGGGCATAATATTTTGCATCGATAATCAAGGTCTTTTCCCCTGATTTTAATGTAATATCCGTGTTCATATTTGGAAGATGTGCTGTCACACCGTCATCGACATTCCACGGAATCACATCAGGATTCGCCCGGTATTCCGGGTGATGGTACCGGTAATATTCCAAAATGAATTTTTCATACAAACGGTACATCGCCTGTTCATCCAAAAATTCCGCCAGCTTTACCTCTCCTTTTTCCGTTGAAAGGAGCAGTCCGTCTGCTACCAGATAACAGATATTTATTAACATTCTGTAATTCTGGTTATTCCGCTGATACCGCAGTTTTTCCCAACGGACCTGCTTTATAGAAATGGTATCCACATTTTCAAATAACAGCAGATTCTTTTTTAATAGTGCCTTTCTCTGCGGCTTTACATTTCCATGGTGAAGCAGTATGAGCATGGTTGTTTTTAAAATCTGATTGAGCAGGTTATTTTCCGAGAGTTCATCATACTCACAGAACAGCTTCTGCCGCTGGCGTATCCGGTTTTTCATCGTTTCCTGTAGCTTTAACTTTCCCCGGAGTGCTGTCCGTTCCTCTGTTTGCAAAATATACTCTTTGTATAATCCCTGCTTTAGCTGATATGCCACGCCCTTTCCCAGAATTGCGGCAAACAGGTCGTGGATATTTTCAAATTTCTCCGCCGCTACCGTGTCAAAATCAGACCGCCGAAGAGTCTGGAACGCATAAGTCAGCATATAATAAATATTTTTGATTAAAATGCCCTTATCATTCGTCATTGAATACCCCTCTTAACACATTCTGCCATTTCTGAATTTTAGACGGCTCATCAAACCAGTATTCCTCAAGCATTGGTAAAATGTCATACTCCACCACCAACTGCATCCATACCTGACTGCACTCCTCCTGTCCGCAGAAATAGCTGTGTCCGATACAAAAGCCTGCCCCCAGTGACGCATCTTTTGTAATCTCGCGGTTTAACTCCTGTATCTTTTCAATCAATGCCGTAAAAGTGTCGTTGTCAAGCTTTTTCATATATGCCTGAAAGCCCTCCGTCTGAAAACCCGGCTCCATCGCAAAAAAGCTGAATCTTCTCCTGAGTGCATAATCAATCAGTGCCAGGCTACGGTCCGCCGTATTCATCATACCTATAATATAAATGTTTTTCGGCACAGAAAACGGCTTGCCGCTGTATGCCAGTATCAGCTTTTTCCCTCTGTAATCCTTTTCAATCAGCATGAGCAGTTCCCCGAAAATCTTACTCATATTTCCGCGGTTAATTTCATCAATAATGAAAAAGTACGGTTTTTCCGGATTATTTGCCGCCTTCTGACAGAATTTATAAAAAATGCCTGTCTGCAGTTCATACCCCTGTCCTGACGGCTTATAGCCCATAATAAAATCTTCATAGGAATAATTCTGATGAAACTGTATCAGTTCCACTCTTGAATCGTCTTTTTCACCCATGACCGAATATGCCAGTCTTTTCGCCGCAAATGTTTTTCCGACCCCCGGCGCACCCTGCAGAATAATATTCTTTTTGTTATACAGCAGTCCTTTTAAGGCATCATATTTTTCCGATGTCATATAAACCTCTGACAAAAAATCGTCCTTGGTATACGGTGTGAATTTTTCACCGGCGGCAATCGGATTTTTCTGATTCTCCTCACGGATTATATCCATAATAAAATGGTATTGTCCCTTTGTCAGCTTAAATAAGCTTCCCTGCGGATTCATAAAATATTCCATTTTTTCAAGCTGCGGTGCTTCTTTCAACACTGCATAATCAATCGGTGCTGTCAGTTCTTGTGTTTTTTCAAAATACAGATTTTCGCCATCATTGCATTTTGTAATCCTGCACAGTGCAACGATTTTTTTGACCGGATACGACTCATATCCGATAATAACATCGCCCTCCTTTGCCGCCAGAAAATTTTGAAAAATTCTTCTCTTATTGCCGTTCTCGTTGTACATGGTGTAATTTTGTTCTTCACCCACATCAATGTCCGCAAAGCTCCAGATTTTCGGATTGGCATTGAGCCACCAGTAGTTGGTACCGTTTGTATCCATATCGGAGCGTTCCGCATATAACTGCGTGTCTGAAAAATCCACATTTCTAAGTGCTGCCTTTAATTCGTCACGCAGTTTCCAGACAAAGACACCGTCCTCGCTGTTTTCCGCATTTCTTCCGACAAAAAGGATTGTCCAGTACCGCTTTGTCCCGTCTTTTTCCTTTTGTTCTGTATCCAGATTCAGATACTCTGACACTCTTTTTGCCAGTGCCGTTGCCCCGCTGTTATAAAAATTGGCTGTTCCCCCGTATTGAACCGCAAGCTGCTTACACGTTGCCATGCCGCCGTAATCCAAAAAACGGTATAAAATTTCCCAGCTCGTCTGATTAAAAATTTTCTCATTTTCAAACAATTCTTCCCATTTTTCTGCTGATATCCCCGGATTATAATCTGTACCAATCCATTTTTCCTGTGCCTGCTTTTCCTTTCTAGAAAGCCTGCCTGCTATATAGTATAAAACATCTGCGGCAATCATTCTGTAACTTTTGTCCGGGCAGCACTCTGTATCAAGCTTCGCTTCATACATCGCCGTCAGTTCCGTATCCTGTATTACAGCCCTTTGAATCTCATCAATCATTTTAGTATTTTCTTTGATGTTTTCCTCGGTATGTCCTTTTACCGGCTTATACGGATTTTCAAGATATTCTGCCGCCGCCTTACTGACACTGTATTTATACATTTCATATTTTTGCGGGTATTTAAGCCACAGATATGCCGTAATTGCCATAGGACGCTGATAGTGCACATATCCCGGCGATAAACGTTCACAAAGTTCCTGAGCATCGGACTGGAACCGCAAAATGCGTCCTGTCACTTCCTTGGATTCATCATAAAGGCGCAGAAACATCGCCCTGACCGTTTCCGCTTCTTCCCCTGCGTACTGTAGTATCATTTTTTTCGGAAAATTATTCATTGATGCCAGCAGATTCGCCGTTTTTTCCAGTGATTTTGCTAGCATTGATGCAAAATCCCCTGCATCGATATCCCAGTTATCCTGAAAACATTTTACTGCCTGCCACTTGTATTTTTCGTCCTGCCACTCACTGTCAAAATCTTTTTTATATTCCTCAAGTGCCGCGGACAGCTTCTGTCTGTTTATCATATGAACCCCCAATTCTAAGCCGGCTTATTGCCAAATTACAATATTTTCTATACTTATCATATCACAATTTCCACACTTTGTCTCTTGTGGAAAACATTTATCCGCATATTTATATAAAGAATTTATTTTAAATTATTGAAAATCCCCATATAAAAAACATCCCCATTCACAGATTATATAAACTCTGTGAATGGGGATATTTTACATAAGCACTACTTTACATAACCCAATAATCCCGGAAGCCATAATGAAATAGCCGGTATATAAGTTACAAGTAAAAGGACAATAAATATTGCCGCAAAATAATAAAGCAAAGGCTTTATAACATCTTCTATCTTTGTCTTACCGACCTTAACACCTACGAAAAGCGTTGTTCCAACCGGAGGTGTGATTGTTCCGATACATAAGTTGAATATCATCATAATACCGAAATGAATGGTATTCATACCGACTGCCTGACATATCGGAAGGAAGATTGGGGTGAATATAAGGCAGGCAGGTGTCATATCCATAAATGTTCCGACAATAAGAAGAATAACATTTATTATGAGCAGAATAACATACTTGTTACTGCTGATACCAAGCATTACTCCCGATATCGCTGCCGGTATGCCTGTAAATGCCATAACCCATGACATTATGCTTGATACACCAATAAGGAATATGATGATTCCTGTCATTTCTGCGCTGTCCATAAGAAGCTTAGGAAGTTCACTTACTTTAATAGACTTATAAAATACAAGTGAAAGTATAAGACTATATACAACTGCAACGACTGCACCCTCGGTTGCCGTGAAAATACCACCAATAATACCGCCGATAACGATAATAATCATAAGAAGACACGGCAATGCTTCAAGTATTATTTTAGTTTTTTCCTTGAGTGCATATCGTTTACTGCTTGTATATCCTCTTTTCTTTGCATATATATAGATTACTACCATACATGCAAGTCCCCAGAGAATCCCCGGAATATAACCT
The DNA here is from genome assembly GCF_040095895.1 of Lachnospira intestinalis. NCBI lineage: Bacteria > Bacillati > Bacillota > Clostridia > Lachnospirales > Lachnospiraceae > Lachnospira > Lachnospira intestinalis. Next base: position 77,064 of record NZ_JBBMFS010000004.1, on the reverse strand, counting down.
GCCATAAAAAGCGCGGCTATTGAAGTTCCACCGCTGACCATCGCAAATGTAATCATTACATTGCTAGGTGGTATCAGCAAGCCTGTCGGTGCTGTGGCGATATTTACGGCTGCTGAAAAATTCTTATCATACCCTTCTTCTTCTTCAACCGGTCCTATAATAGCACCCATTGCCGAAGCTGCTGCCGTACCCGAACCTGATATCGCACCAAAAAGCATATTTGCCACAACATTTGTATGTGCAAGCGAACCCGGTATTCTTCCTGTAAATATCTTTGCAAAGTTAATAAGTTTTATGGCAATTCCACCTTTATTCATGATGTTACCGGCAAGAATAAAAAATGGAATCGCTATCAGATTAAATACTGATATTCCCGAAAATATTCTCTGCGCACCGGTTACAAGTGCCGGTTCGGTTGACAATACCGGAAGGATTGCACATATTGATGAAACTGCAAGTGATATTGCAATCGGCGCTCCTGCTATAAGCATTATAACAAGAATCACTAATATAATAAGACCTGATAACCATGCTATATTCATACATTTTCTCCTTTCCTGATAAGATCTGTCACATTTAATATGCCATACACTGCAATAACAATTCCTGTTATGGGAATAACAATATATATATATCCCATTGGAATACCAAGAGATGCTGTCTTCTGAGTCATCGACAGACTTGTAATGGATATACCTCCATAGACCATTACTATCAATGCAAATGCAATTGTTATAATTTCAATTACAACATTAAGTATTGTTAAATTCTTTCCACTTAACTTATCTGCAAGGAACCCCATTCTCATATGTTCTCTTTTTCCAGACACATAGGCGGCTGCAAATAAAGACATCCACGTAAATGAATACGTCAGAAGTTCTTCCGATACAGTACTTGGACTATTGAAAATGTATCTTACAAGTATCTGGTACGTTCCAATAATAACCATAAATGCAAAAAGTACTATACATATAATTCTGATTACTTTATTCATGACATTTCTTATATTATCTAATATAGCCATTACTTTTCCTCCCCTATGCGTTTATTTACTTTCTGAATATGATTGTATATATCAACAATCGAAGGATTTTTCTGAATCATATCCTGCTGCATATTTTTAACTTTATCTTTAAAAAGTGTAATGTCCGGATATATGAATTCCACACCCATCTCGTTATGGGCTGTATTTTTAGCTTCCTCAACGCACTTGTCCCACTCTGTAAGTTCAACCTCTGTAGACTTTAAGGCTGCTTCCTTAAACACCTTTAATTCATCCTCATCAAGTCCCTGAATAAATTTCAGATTTCCAACAAGCATATCCGGTATAATCTGGTGCATATTATACGTGTAATACTTGGCAACCTCACCGTGTTTATTATTCGTTAATGCAAGCTCATTATTTTCAGCCCCATCTATTACGCCCTGCTGGATTGCTGTATATACTTCACCGAAACTCATCGGAGAAGCCGCCGCTCCAAATGCCTGCATCATGGCTACACTGGCGGGACTTTGCTGTACTCTGATCTTCATTCCCGAAAGGTCTGCCGGTGTATTTATCGCTTTTTTACCATAAAAATTTCTTGTTCCGGCATTGTACCATGTAAGGACTCTGAAACCGGAAGAATCTGTTGATTCATATACATTTTCCATATAATCCGTATCCTGCATTACTGCCTTATAGCTTTCAACTGAATCGAAAAGATATGGCATACTAAACACTTCATATACATCTGCAAATGTTTCAAGATTCGCTGTACCCGCAACTGCGAAATCAATCGCTCCTGTCTGTGTAAGCTCTATTGTTTTCTGTATCGAACCCAATAATTCGTTTGGAAAAATCTGGACTTCATATTTGTCCCCCAGTCTTTCCTCAACATATTCTTTAAATGCAACAAGTCCCAGGTATTCCGGATGTGTTTCCGACTGTGCTATCGCTATTCTTACGATACGTTTTCCATTATTTACTGACAGATTACAGCCAAATAATCCAACGGTCATAACCATACATAACATCAGTACAGCACATCGTTTCATTATTGTTTTAATCATCTGTTTCCTCCTTTTGTTTTTGACACCTATTAAAGCCAAATTACTGAATAACCTCTGCTTTATAACCGGTTTTATTCTATATTTATATAATAAAAGCATCGTTTTGGTTTTAATACCGTAAATGTTTGTCATTGAAGGAGATTTTTTTGTCATAACATGATATATTTCACAGTTTATACGCAATTATATTGTGCAGTTTTACTATATACAAAATAAAAACAGCCCCACCGGAAGTCCTATTTATCTAATGACATCCGGAAGGAGCTGTACTTTTCATTCATTTTCTGTTAAATTTTCACGATACTTTGAAGGAATTTCGCCGACTAACCGTTTAAATATTTTGGCAAAATAATTGGAATCCGTGTATCCTACTATTCTGCTTATGTCTTTAATGCTATGATTGGTATTGCTAAGCAGTTCCTTTGCTTTTTTTATTCTATACTCTGTAAGATATGCCGTAAAATTCTGATTAAAATATTGTTTAAACAATTTGCTGAAATATGCATCTGAATATCCCATTTCTTCTGCGGCTTCCTGCATGGATATATCATATATATAATTATTTTCCACATACTCTTTTAAGTATTTTATTGTTGTCTGCTCATCAGAATTCCTTACATTATCTGTTCTTTTGGGTCTGTTTTCTCTGACATTATTAGCGTTGCTTCCGCATATTTCTGTTTCTTTATTCTGTTCTTTCCCAGAGATACTATTTCCATTAACAGCATTTTCTTTATCAAGCTTTTGCAGTGCCGTATCCATCACCGCCAGCAAATCATTCATATCGCAGGGTTTTAACAGATAATCCAAAGCCCTGACTTTAATTGCATTTCTTGCATATTCAAAGTCATCATACGCACTCAGGAATATGATTGAACACTCATCATCCATTTTTCTTATATATTTCGCCGCCATTACACCATTCATTTCAGGCATGGATATATCCATAATAACAATATCATTCTTTTGTTCGCCGCACATGGCAACCGCTTCTCTTCCATTTACAGCGTGGTATATCTCCACTTTATCTCCGTAATATCTGTCTATTTTTTTAGCCAGCGCCATACGTTCAATCTGTTCATCATCAACTAATAATACCCTATACATCCATCTTTCCCCACCGAATATCATTTACTATAGTTACCAAAAAATATCTGTATCACTGTTCCGCGTTCTTTTACACTATAAATTTTGATACCGCTGTTATTGTACATGCCTTTTATTCTGTACGCAATATTTCCTATGCCAACTCCTACGGTTTTTCTCTTTATTCCGTTATCCGCATCACTTTTATTGTCATTTTCAGTAGCTGCAGCCGGTTTGGTATTCGGAGATAAAAATATATTATCAATATATCTTCTGATATTTTCCAATTTATCTCTTTCTATTCCAATCCCCGTATCTGCAACGGACAGCCACATTTTATCCTCTTTCTTAAAACATCTTACATAGATAAGACCACCTTTAGATGAGGAGGACAAGCCATGTATGATTGCATTTTCAATAAGCGGCTGTAAGACAAATGCCGGTACAAGCTCATCCATACATTCTTTATCAACATCACACATATATTTTATTCTTTGCCCGAATCTCATCTGCTGTAAATACATATAATCATCCATTATTTTTACTTCCTGCTCCAACGGCATAATGGAAGTCTGCGTTTTAAGATTATATCTGAAAAGACGGCTCAACGTATTTATCATCTTTTCCGTTGTTACGGCATCTTCAATTTCTGCCGTTCCTGCAATCAGATTTAATGTATTAAAAAGAAAATGTGGATTAATCTGGTTTTTGAGCATTTCAAAACGCATATGCTCAAGCTGCTGTTCAACTTTATGTTTTTCTTTAAGCGTAACGATATAATTCTTTGTTGAATGTTTCATCTCTGTGAATTCCTTAATCAGAAGTGATATTTCATCATCACCTTTTATTATGATATCATCACCGGAATAATCATTCATGCTTATTCTTCTTGCTTCATCCGACAGCATTAAAATTGGTTTTACAATGCTCCGGCTCATAAAAAGCCTTATCCATATAAACAATACAATTACTACAAATGCAATAATAATACAGATCACCGGTATTATATAAAATAGCTTTTTCTGCCCGTTATACTGCTCATTTCCTAACGATACGGTTATGCTTTCATATTTTTTCACATAATCTTCCAAGTAATTCTGTGCTTTATAACAGTTATCTATCGCATTTCTATACTCTTTTTCACTAAGATTCGACTCTGTAATACTGCGGTATATCGTATCATAGCTGTCATATGTATTATGTATAGACTGGATAACAATATACTGTTCCTCATTCATACCATTATAATCTGCCGGGATTTTTTTCAGAATCCTTTTTGTATCATTCCTGACTTCATCAATCTGTTCAGGCAATATCGTCTGTGCATCCTCGAAATATAATTTTAATGTATTATGTTCCTTCGTTACAGCTCTATACAGTTCTATTGCTTTTTCATTATTATCCAGGGTATTGGTCAGCATGTCCATTCCTTTTACAGAAAGCAATATTCCCAGTACAAGTGCTGCTGCAATCACCGCACTGCTTATTGTATATACATATTGGAATTTTCTTTTTAAAGACATAGTCACTCCTGATTTTTTTCAATTTCTTTAATTATATCAATATAGTTTGAACAATATTTATCATATATAGGCTGCAGCTTTTCTCTTAGATTCTGCTTTTCTTCATCACTCACTTTCGTTACCGTTATATCTTTATCTTCAATCATCTTTACCGCAGCTTCCTCTGTATTCTTCCAGATATCTCTTTCATAAACAGCCGATTCTTTCGCACATTCTGATATAATTGCCCTGTCTTCATCTGATAATTTATCCCATGTATACCGGGATATTAGCTGCACTTCCGGAATTCTTGTATGCTCATCAATCAGACAGTACTTAGCCTGTTCATAATGTTTAGAATAGGTATATGTCACAAGACTGTTTTCTGCACCATCTATTTTTCCGGTCTGAAGCCCCTTATAAACTTCTGAATAGGTCATTTTCACCGGATTCGCGCCAAGCATTTCTATCGTTTCTGACATAAGCTCTGATTCCTGTACTCTTATATTTAAACCCTGCAAATCCTGTATTGCCGTAACCGGCTTTACAGAATAAAAACTTCGTGCGCCTGCATCATACCATGATAATGCTCTTACACCAAGATTACTTTCCCGGACTGCATCTACGAACTGCATTCCCGCCTCTCCATTCAATACATCCAGCATTTCCTGTGCATCTGAATATAAAAACGGCATCTGGATTACTTTTAATGCCGGAATATCATCGGATATAGATGATATGGATACTCTCGAAAAATCAATTCCTCCAAACTTTAGCTGTTCAATAACTGACTTTTCATCCCCCAGTTCTCCATTGCATTTTACAACAATCTTAATTCTTCCGTTTGTTCTTTCATTAACAAGGCGTGCAAATTCGTAAGCGCCCTTTGTCGTCGGATAATCCTCGACCTGATTTTCCGCATAAACGAGTGTAATTTCAGGTGCTGCGACCGAATCGTGTTCTTTATAATGATTTATTAGTAATAATATAATTGATAAGATTAAAATTATTACAGCCGATGTAATTACCTTTTTTCTCATTATGACTCCATAAAGTTAATATTCTTTAAATTCAGGTATTTCGATTTATTGATTTTCAATAATCATTTTTCTACTGTCGTACGGCAGTTTTTATGATGAATGTGTTTATTTTAGTTTCTTGTGATATAGTTTGCATAGTATTCTCCTAAAAATGATATACATAGTATATACAAAAGTCAATACATATATATAATATTTCTAGTATGAATTTTTATAATTTAAGATGTATCTTATATAAACAATAAATTTAAAGATTATTGTTATCGGTTTTAATTCATCTATTCCTTTATTATCTTTACTGGATTCGCAATTGCAAATCCTATCACAATTAACACAATTGTATTTATTGACAAAATTATAATATTCTCCAAATTACAATGTGTACCATTTAAAATTTTAAAAAGTACACCACTATACAAATATTTTCCGAGGAATTCATATTTCTCATTAAACATTCCCACAATAGGCATAAAAAATATAATTAAAGTTACCGGTAAACTCACCGCTCCTACACTTACCTGATTGTCTGATATAACTCCAATAATAAAACCAATCATCATAGACAATATAAAAGCAATCATATTGACTATAACAGCTTCAAAAGTATCACTGTTTTTTGTTGCTCCGGTCTGATCAAATATAACCATTCCAAATACCAGAAACATCATTACAATAACCATTATGCCTATAATATATTCAAATGCTCTGACGCCTGACATCATCAACATCTTAAAAGTTCCTTTTTCCTTTTCCTCTGCCACGATTGATGCTATTATCTGTATTGGAACCATGATAGAATGCATTAATACAAAAGCCGAACCGTCTCCCTTAAATTCTTGTATGCCTGCAAAAGTAATGAATAAATAAATTACAGGAAAAATAAACATAATAATAAGCATTTTTTTATTTCTTAAAATATCCGTCTTTTCCTTATTAATCATTGCTCTTATGACTCTTAAACTATTTATCATTTATCTTTCCCCCGTCAAATTAATAAATATATCCTCTAAACACGGTTCCTGCGAATGAATCGTTTCGATATCTCCGCTATGAATAAGATTTATTAACTCTGATTTTTGTTTTTCTAAATCCAGATAAATATCTTTTTCATTTTTTGTATGAATACACACGCTTCCACTTTTAAAGTACTTTCTTTTTATTGCTTCAGGTTCATTGCACTCTATAATCCCGCCTTTATTTAACAACGCAATTCTATTACACAGCTTATCCGCCTCATTCATATTATGTGTTGTGAGCAATACCGTTGTTCCCATGTGTCTTATTTCTTTTATTATCTTGTGAATCTCATCAGCAGTTACCGGATCAAGTCCACTTGTAGGTTCATCTAATACTAAAATAGCTGGCGAATGTATAATTGCCCTGGCAAGCAAAACTCTCTGCTTCATACCTGTAGAAAGCTTATTAACCGTCTTGTTAAGATGTTCCCCAAGTCCAACCTGTTTCAACACATCAACAACATATGAATCGATAACATTATATATTCTGGCAAAAAGCAAAACATTTTCATAACACGTCAACCGTTCATATAATCCCAGACCATCCATCATAATTCCAAACTTCCGGTTAAATTCCCTGTTATGAACATCCGGCTTACACCCATCAACTAATATTTCTCCATTTTGAGAATCCAGTTGTCCCGTTATCAGCTTTATTAATGTTGTCTTTCCTGCCCCAGACGGTCCTAATATGCCAAATATTTCTTTGTCTTTAATTTCCAGATTAATATTATTAAGAATACTTTTACTATTCTTTCTATAATTAAATGTCACCCTATTAATACTTATCATTTTCCCTCACTATACATGACTTATTATCCCAAAATCCAATTCCAAATGTTAATTAGCTTTTTTCCCTTTTCGTAATGTGTTTAAATACTATCATATTTTTTCACCGTCCTGCCGGATTCAACAAAAACACAGCATTCAACAATCTGGTTAAAATTACAATTAAAAAAGTTGTATTTATAGCTTATTTCCTTAAATACAACCAAACTGCAACAGTATTCATATTAGACTTCAAATCTTGTATCCTTATATTTTTACAAATTTATTTCTAATAATATTTTATCATAAAACAAATTATAACACAAATATTTTCGATTACGACCGCTTATATTTTTATGCCAATATTCCTATATTTTTTTATTTCCAACTGTTTTTCTTTAATACAGAATACTGCCCTCAGCAGACTTCTAATCCAATCTGCTGAGTGCCTCTGTTGCAAGTGCACTACGAACATATTCTTTCTCTGTAAATGTTATCTGTGCACATTTAGTACTTCCCTTCATATTATGCGCAAGATATGTAAGTCCTGAATTTGTTTTATCCAGAAACGGAACATCAATCTGATTCGTATCACCAAGAACTACTAATTTTGAACCTTGACCACACCGTGTAACAATATCCCTTATAAGGGACCTGCCTATATTCTGTGCTTCATCACATATTATAAAACTGTTTTTTATGCTCATTCCACTTATATAAGCTAATGGGAATCCCCTCAATAATCCCGTTTCCATCATATCATCTATCTGCATCTGTATCTGTGCATCCTCTTCATGATTTCCCTTCCTAAGTAAATCCTCAAGATTTGAATAAAAACAGCCCAGCAATGGTCTTGTCTTATCTTCAAGTTCTCCAGGAAGAAAGCCAAATGCTTCATCACTTGATACATTTGCACGTCCTATATATATTTTGTCATATGATGTACTACCAAATAATTATTACAACACCTTTGAACCATTTGCCATAAGCTTAAACGTTGCCCCAAGCATATCCGCTGCACCTCTGCACATCATCATTCTTCCAAGAAATATTTCAAAATACTCATACATTGAACATATCTTTGTATCAATCTGCAGATTAAGTGAAATTGTTTTCTTATCTACATTAACTTTCAATTTATGCTGAGTGACCGCATAATTAACCCTGTCATGTATATCAAATGCAGCCTTTCCCTTTTCGCTCCTTACCCTGTCACGCCTAACATCTGTCTTATCAGCAATAATAAGTGCCGCTGAAACTAAATCAACCGCACCTCCTGTCGATTCATCATGATTAGAAATTGCTGAAACAATCGTTATTCTGTCCTTAATGTTCATGTCCGTTTTTTTCAATATTCCATCAGCAAGTAACCCTCCATATTCTGCATGATGTGTCCTGTTAATTGCATTTCCGATATCATGCATATACCCTGCAATCTTTGCCAGTTCTATGTCATGCTCAGAATATCCAAATTTTTTTAGAATCATCGCCGCTGTATCAGCTACAATGGAACAGTGAATCTGTGAATGGTCAGTATATCCCAAAAGTCCCAGATTATAATTTCCCTTATTTATAAATTCATTGATTTCTTCATTATTTTTTATTTCTTCAAATGTCAAAAAACCGCCTCCCTTTACATTCATTGTAAATGGGAAACGGTCTGACCCGCTATCCTTTTTGTATGAAAAGTATGTAAAATCAACATAAAATTTTTTATGTTCCTTCTTGACGTTATCTTTTCTGCACGATATACTGTCTTTAAAGTTAAAGTAATCTTTAAGTTATTTAGACAACATTAAAATGCCTGCGGAATGGAGGTTAGTGTGAAAAATGTGCTTGATAGCATATTTTTCACACGGTGATTTGTTTCTGAGCGAAAACAAATCTCCCTGATTGCAGATGAGAAATCGCCTGCGCGAATTTCTCATCGCAACTTCACGACAAAGTCGCTCAGAAATGAGGATTATTATGATTTATACTGTTGGTGAAATGGCAAAAATGCTTGATGTTCCGGCTTCAACACTGCGCTACTACGATAAAGAGGGGCTGCTTCCCTTTGTCGAGCGCTCTCCGGGCGGAATCCGTATGTTTCAGGAATCCGACTACGGCTGGTTAAAAATCATCAGCTGTTTAAAAAAAGCCGGTATGCCTTTAAAAGATATCCGCGAGTACATCAATCTTGCCCTACAGGGCGATGAAACGATTGAACAGCGCCTTGAATTATTTTATAAGCAGCGTGAAATCCTGCGTGCGCAGATGGCAGAGCTTCAGGAAACTCTTGATACACTTGATTACAAGTGCTGGTATTATGAAACCGCCAAAGAAGCAGGTTCAACCCATGCACCCGAAACCATACCGCTTAAAAAGATTCCTGCCAAATACCGCAAAACTCGCAGACGACTTCACAATGAGGACTGAATATATTCTATAAACTTTTGAACTTAATTTTATCTGTTTGGACTTACCACGGGGATTTTGATGTCTTTACATAAAATGTATGCCTTCTTTCTCCGTGTTTTTGTATATATCCTTCTTCTGTTAATTTCTTTAGCGCATTAAATACAGAAGTTCTTCCTACTGTCGGACAGTTTGCAAGCACATCGGCTGACGTGAATTTTCCCAGTTTATTGTCTGCATATGCCTTTACAATATCATATGCAGAACTCTTTAATCCCGAATTATCCATTACACCGACTCTTTCTTCAAATTCAATATACGAAGCAAGAATCATTTTCAGATTATACTTGATAAACGGTGTTACATCATTTTCTTCTTCATGCCAACCGTAATCTATTTTCTGAAGCACATCATAATACACATCTTTTGTCTTCTCAATCTGCTTTTCAATACTAATATACTTTCCCACTTCATACCCGCATTTGTATAAAAGAAGGAGTGTCAACAGACGGCTCATTCTGCCGTTTCCGTCATTAAATGGATGAATGCACAAAAAATCACAAATAAACGCCGGAATTAAGATAAGCGGGTCGACAATTTCAAGTGCCGCTGTTTCTACAAAACTCCTGCAAATTGCCTCAACCGCACCCGGTGTTTCATAGGGTGCAAGCGGCATAAATCTTACAATCTCCGTTCCGTCCGGTCTTGTTTCCTTAATGTAATTCTGTACATTTTTAAAAGAACCTCCGTATGAAAAGCCTGCATGTTTAAGCAAATCCCTATGGAGCTGTAATATGTTATTCGGTGTAATATCAATATACTCATGACTTTCATGAATGGTATTTAAAACATCTCTGTATCCAAGAATTTCTTTCTCATCTCTGTTTTTGGGGGCAGTCTTTTCTGCCACAAGCTGTTTTATGCGCGTGCTTGTCGTTACAATGCCCTCAATTCTGTTTGATGCCTCTGTACTCTGAATTCTGGCAATCTCAATCAGTCTGCCTAACTGGGCAGGTTTTTGTCTTATAAAAAGCTCCTGTCTGCCTTTATATTCATGAATTTTAGAACAAAGAAGCAATATTTCATTATCCCAGTTTTTTTCAGCCAGTTTTTTATAATCAAAATTTCTCATTTTACCACCCATCAAGTTCAGCCTTTACTATTTAAGTTCAATTTTATCTGTTTTTGAACTTAATTTCAACATTAAAATTACCATTTATAATATTTTTTCACTGATTCATCCTGAATTATTCCAAACTTTTTCTATTTGTCCACTGATTTTTTTGTAAAATAATTGTGTTACTTCGCAATCCGAAAAAATGCCATTGTAGTAACACCTCTCGGATAACCATTTTTCAGCGGATTATCTACCTGCTTCCAGACTTTATCTGTCTTATAATTATATACTACTCCATTATCATGTCTTTCGTATACATAGTATTGGTTTGCATCTATCTTTTCATTGATTGCTTTTAACCATTTAAGGTCCTGACAGTTCTGTCCTGCCGCATCACCGGCATTAAAAACCGGTGTTTCCTGCTTTGCATACTGTGCAAGTGCGTTCAAAGGCTGAAGCTCATATGTATTATAAGCAGTCTGCACATAATTAATGCTGTGACACCAGTCACGATGATAAATATTATACACACTTAATTCATAGCGGTACCATGCCGATGTACACGTTCTTGCCACACAATATCTTCTGTGCGTCCGTGACAGAGAACACACATCATGACCGCCGACATAAACCGTCGGATACTGATTCGACTCCCTCCAGTACTGATCTCCAAGAATATGTGACTGACCGACGCTATATTCATGCCACTGATTATAATATGTATCCATCTTCCATGCAAGTTGAGCAAAACACCCGTGCTTATCAGCTTCTGGATGTGACACTTCCAATCATAAAACGCCGCCGCTTTGACAGACTGGCTGCAGATGAAGGTGAACAAATGTATCTGCTTCTTCGCAGTTACCGGAAAACACACGGACTTGAGGATGCCTATCTTGATCGGATTATTACGTTATCGAAGGAAATGGGGCTTCTTTATCCGGATTATCTGCGCAAACGCTGTGAAAAATTCACGCCGCTTACTCAGACAGAACTTCATGTTCTGACACTGATTGCAGACGGGCGAAGTAATGTCCAGATTGCTGACTATCTGGACATCTCTGTCAATACCGTAAAGTTTCACTGCAAAAATATTTTTCAGAAATTAGATGCAACGAACAGGCAACAGGCAATAAAAACTGCGCAGGAGTTAAAACTCCTGCGCAAATAATCAAATAATCTAATCCTCTGCCAGATACCGTTCTCTGCAGCCTTCATATAACTCCCGGTAATCCTTTGCAGGAAACCAGTATTCATGTCCGTGGATTTTCAGTGCCTCATTGCCCTCCTGCATCAGATACCCTGCAATCCGCTGACAGCGCACGGCAATTCTTTCGTAATAGTTGATAAGGTCTGTCAGTACCAGCCCGCTCTCCACCATACACCGGCTGCTTTTCAGCCGTTCAATGTGTTTTTCACGAAGCCGGTCTAACAGCTCACTGACGACCTGATGATACGCATAGACTTCCTGAATCTGCCGGATATCGTCAAACATCGCCCGGGTCTTTTCAAGCATTTCCCGCACTGCCTGCTGCGCCAGTTCAAGCTGCTGCGCGGCTTCCTGCGAAAATTCCGCATTTCTCTCATACATATTCCGGTACGCCAGACCGATACTGCAGGTACAGTCACTGATTGTTTCAAGGTCATTTACCGTATGTAACAGAACCGATACACGCTGGCTCTCAGCGGTCGTCAGCTTCCTTTTTGAAATCTCAAGCAGATAATTACAAATCTGGTCTTCATATAAATCTACTTTTTCTTCACTTTTTTTAATCTGCATATAGGCATTTTCTTCGTAGTCCTTTAGAAGCCCTGCAGCCAGTATTGACGCATCTTTTGTTTCATCAAACATCAGCTTTGCCGCCAGTCTTGCCTGCGCAATGGCACTTTCCGGCTTTTCCAGCAGTCCTGCCTTTAAAATATTCATTTCCCCGGATGCTTCTTCCTGCTCTGCCAGTGCCTTTCGTCCGTTAAACAGGTTTGATAAATGAAATTTCATTATATACACTCCTATGTCTGTATTTTATAATACGATTTTGTGATTTTTACATAGAAGCGTTTTTCTTTTTTCCATCCGTCTTATGAATATAGCAGATAATCTCCCGGCTGTCCCCGGTATGTATCTGCCGCAGTTTCGGAAAATACCGGGCTGACTGCCTGCCTGCCGCCAAAATCACTGCCACGGCAGCTAAAAATATCCGCAGTGTAGCATTTATCCTTATCTGTAATGCCGTCTGCTCTAAACTCACGGTCTGCACTGCCAGTTGTGGTGCTGCGGTCATTGTGTCCGCCTGTACGCTCTCCCCGTACCAAAACGGTTCTGCCGCCACGGATACAAAGAAACTGCATAAAATTATAAGCAGAAATACTGCCCATACCTTTTTTCGTTTTACTTTCATTATACAACCATAATAATGCCGCCGTCATTGGCATACAGACTGCTGATACCGCGGGTATCCACAATAAAACAATCCTTAAATGTGCCTTTGGAAAGTGCCAGTTCTTTCACCCATTCTGCCCGCTCCAGACAGTTGCAGTGTGAAATTGCAAGTACCTTTTCCTCCGTATTGCCGACATTCTTAAACATCTGTGTTACCATTTTATCGAGTGCCTTTTTCATGCCTCTTGCCTTATCCAGCTGGACAATATTGCCGTCGGGATCAGCCCCCATAACAGGCTTAATATTAAGTACATCTGCCGCCAGTGCCTTTAAATTACTTAATCTGCCGTTCTTACGCAGTGTTTCAAGTGATTCCAGTACAAAATAGGTGTGTTCTTCTTCACGGAACTGCTCTGCCTTTGCAATAACTTCTTCAAAGGACAGTCCGGCCTCCTCTGCTTCTACAATCTTCATGGCAATCAGGGTCTGACCGACTGATGCCGATTTAGAATCAAGTACAACAATCTGTTTGTCGCTGTATTCTTCTTCATAGAGATTTTTGCCAAGCACTGCGCTGTTGTAAGAACCACTTAATTTTGATGAAAGCGTAACAACATAGATTCTGTCCGCTTCACACTCAAATGCCTTCATATAGCCTTCCGGTGACGGACATGCCGACTTCGGGCAGTTTTTGCTCTTTGCTACCTTTTCCAGAAAACTTTTCTGATCAAATGTTTCATCATCTATAATTGTTTCATCTTCCACCATAATACTCAGCGGAATATTTTCAACAACTCCTGTACTCATCAGTGACTGCGGAATCTCTCCACAGCTGTCAATTAAAATCTTATAACCCATTACTGTCCTCCTGCATGTGTGAACCAACTCATCTAGTTTTAAATACTATATCACACATTTACCATGATGACAATACGTTTAATTAAATATCACTACATTTTAACAAGCCACTGCTCCAGCTTTTCATATAAAACGTCCATATCCAGCGGCTTCGCAATATATCCGCTCATTCCCGACTGTTCTGCCCGCTTCAAGTCTTCCGGAAATGTGTATGCCGTCATGGCAAGAATCGGTACGGCACTGGTATCGCACCTTCCAAGACCTCTTATCTGCTCTGCTGCCTGATAGCCGTTTAACCCCGGCATCTGGACATCCATTAAAATCAAATCAAAATAATGCTCCGGTGCTTCCCTGACCTTTTTTACCGCTTCCAGACCGTCGATGGCACATTCCGTTAAAATGCCCTCATCTTCAATCACCTGTGCGGCAATTTTCCGGTTCAGTTCATTATCCTCTACAACCAGGACGCGTTTCTGACATTTTTCTGCCCCCATAATTCCCCCCTCTTATTCTTTTACAATCACACGACTGTCATGCGGTGCAAGTTCAACCGCATATTTTTCACCCTGCCATTCAAAATCCAGTGACACCGCTGTATCCGCAATATTAAATGCCGCAATCACCGCTTCCTTATTATACTGTCTGACAAACACAAGCTGTTCATTGCGAACCAGAATATCGGCATATTCACCGTAAACCAGTGCATTGGTCGTCTGTCTGAGTCTGGCAAGTGCCGCAATATGCTTTTCCAGCTTCGTATCCCGCTTGGCCACTTCCGCTTCTTCAATCGGCGGACGAACCGGCAGGTCTGCTTCTTTTCCGCTTGTTTTCACTCCGGCAATGCCCCATTCACTGCCGTAATATACGGATGGGATGCCCGGCATACAAAACAGCATGGTATACGCATTTTCCAAATCCGCCGGATTTTTAAGCAGACTTGCAATGCGGTTGACATCGTGGTTATCTAAAAAATTGTACAGGCGCAGATTTTCGTAAATACCGCCCTTTGCAAACTGCCGTCTTAAGGAATGGGCGATTTCAAAATAATTTTTATCATTGTGACTTGAATAAATGCCCTTCCAGCACTCATAATTCGTCACGGAATGCATCATATCGGGATTCGCCCACATCTTATAATCACCATGGATAATCTCGCCCATCAGCCAGAAATCTTTCTTTAATCCCTGTGTATACACCTTTAACTGCTTGAAAAATTCTTTATCAATGCAGTCTGCCGCATCAAGACGCAGTCCGTCGATATCAAAGGTTTCCACCCACATTTTTACTGCACCGAGCAGGTGGTCTACTACTGCCTTATTTTTCAGGTTCAGCTTGACTAACTCCCAGTTACCCTGCCATGTATCATAGGAAAATGCATCACCCAGCGGTGTACTGCTGCCAAAATGCACATTGCAGAACCAGTCTTTATATATAGAAGCTTCTCCTTTTTCCTGCAAGTCCCGAAACGGTTCAAAACCTCTGCCGACATGGTTAAACACACCGTCCAGCACGATTTTAAAGCCATTTTCCTTTAATGCCCTGAAAACTTTTTGAAAATCTTTCATACTGCCTAGCCGCGAATCGGTTCTGTAATAATCCGAGGTATCATACCCGTGCCACAGTGATTCAAATACCGGTCCGAAATAAATCGTATTGACCCCCAGTGCCTTTAAATGCCCAATTCTATCCAGAACCTTTAAAATGCGGCTTCCCTGTGTCTTTTCACCCTCGTTATACTGCGGTGCACCGCAATATCCCAGCGGATAAATGTGATACACCACCGCACGGTCAAACCATGCACCGTCTACAAGTTTTACGGATGAATTTTCCGACAATTTTTCTATTGGTTCTGCGGTTATCGGCTCACCGGCTTCTGTAGTGTCTGCTCCCATGTTATCTGTTTCTTCCTCGTCACGCTTCCCAACCACAAAAAACTTTGCCGAAAATGCCGCCATTTTCGTTACCGCTCTGCCGTTTTGAGCCGTCAGAACCTCATCCTGCTTTGGTGTTGCCCCACCAAATTCCATCCAGTCCGTATCGAATACCAATTCCGGTTTTTCATCTTCTGCCAACGGCAGTGTCACGCCGTCTGCGCGGTCTGCAAACTGGAATACACACAACAGCTGTCTGCCGTTTTCTGCCTTGCGCTTCCATGCAAACACACAGGAATGTTCCGTATCCGGGTAGTTTTGGGATACCGCATGGACCCATTCAAAGCCGTCACCGCCGTAATCGTTCCACAGCGTTTCCTCTGAAAGGTACAGGTGATTCAATGCCTGCATATACGCTGCAAATTCGCGGTGCTTCGGAAAATCCAAAAGATTCCAGTCCTGCTCCCGTTTTTCGTCCCATTCCCTGAAATGTGCAATCTCATTGCCCATAAAATTGAGTTTCTTGCCCGGATGAGCCACCATATACGCATACAGTGCACGCGCCTGCGGAAACTTTCTGTCATAATCGCCGTTCATTTTCTGAATAATTGTCGCCTTGCCATGCACGACCTCATCATGCGAAAATGCCAGCAGATACCGCTCATCTTTAAAATAATGCATGGAAAATGTCAGCTTATTACGGTTGTTTAAACGTTCTCCCGTATTTTTCTGGAAATATTCAAGCGTATCGTGCATAAAACCCATATCCCACTTGTAAGTAAATCCAAGCCCGCCTTCCGCCACGCGCTTTGTCACACCCGGATACACCGTGGAATCCTCCGCCGCCAGCAAAATGCCACTGTGTCTGTTTACCAGTCCTTCATTCATGTTCTGTAAAAATGCAACGGCATCCTTATTCACACCGCGCGCCGGATTGCCCTGCCAGTAAATCATATTGCTGATGGCATCCATGCGCAGACCATCTACATGGTATTCCTTCAGCCAGTAATTCGCACAGGACTGTAAAAAGGAGCGCACCTCGCCACGGGAGTGCATAAAATTACAGCTTCCCCACTCACTGTTTCCGACGTCCTTATGCGGATACTCATACAGCGCCGTTCCGTCAAACTTTGCCAGTGCATACGCATCCAGCGCAAAATGTACCGGCACAAAATCCATGACCACACCGATGTCATTGTGGTGCAGGATATCAATCATTTTTTTATAATCGTCCAGCGTGCCATACCGTGAAGTCGGACTGTAAAAGCCACTGCACTGGTATCCCCACGACTCATCACACGGATGCTCTCCAATCGGAAGCAGCTCGATATAATTGTATCCGTACTCCTTTAAATAAGGAACTAACTGCATGGCAAGCTCATCATACCGGTACCACCCATTCTGCGGTTTTTTCCACGAACCCGCATGGATTTCATAAATATTTAATGCCGAAGCCACCCCGTTACTGCGCTTTTTCATCCATGCATCGTCCTGAAATTCATAGCCGTACAGATTTCTTACAATCGAAGCCGAAGCAGGGCGCAGTTCCATACCATATCCGTATGGGTCACAGTGGTCCATACAGCTGCCGTCCGACTTATAAATTTTATATTTGTACATCTGCCCTGGCTTGACCCCTTCAATATAGACCGCCCAGAAATTGCCGTCACCGATTTTATTCATCGGTGTATCCTGCCAGCCGTTAAACTCCCCGATAACACTAATCCGGACTGCCGCCGGTGCAAACACCCTGAACACCGCACCATTTTCATCTGTATGACACCCGAAAAACTCATATGCATCAAAGCTTTTTCCTGTGTAAAAACCATAATTATCCATCATAAAAACCCCCTTATTGTCTTATATATAAATATTATCACAGCAATTTTTTTCTTTCAATATTGTTAAATTGTTGACAAAGTTCATAAAGTACGGTATACTATCATTGTTAATAAATTATCAATCTTAATCTACACAAAATTGGAGGTCATCAAATGTCAGAAAAGAATATTATGATTGTTGATACTGTTGAAGCACTGGAAAAGCGCATTGAAGAAGTCCGTGAAGCACAGCGGATTTTTTCAACCTATTCACAGGAGCAGGTCGATAAAATCTTTGCAGCTGCGGCACTCGCTGCCAACAAAGCAAGAATCCCTCTTGCAAAACAGGCAGTTGCCGAAACCGGCATGGGCATTGTGGAAGATAAAGTCATCAAGAACCACTATGCTTCCGAATACATTTACAATGCATACAAAGATACAAAGACCTGCGGCGTTATTGAGGAGGACAGTGCTTACGGAATCAAGCGCATTGCTGAACCGATTGGTGTCGTTGCCGCTGTTATTCCAACAACAAATCCTACCTCAACAGCGATCTTTAAGACTTTGATTTGTTTAAAAACACGTAACGGAATTATTATCAGCCCACACCCTCGTGCAAAGGAAAGCACCATTGCTGCCGCCAAGGTTGTACTGGAAGCTGCTGTTGCCGCAGGCGCACCAAAGGGCATTATCAGCTGGGTGGATGTTCCTTCTCTGGAGCTTACCAATACCCTGATGAAGGAAGCCGACATTATCCTTGCAACCGGCGGTCCGGGCATGGTAAAAGCCGCTTATTCTTCCGGCAAACCGGCTCTCGGTGTTGGCGCAGGCAATACCCCGGCAATCATTGATGCTTCGGCTGATATTATTCTTGCGGTCAACTCCATTATTCATTCAAAAACTTTTGATAACGGCATGATTTGTGCTTCCGAGCAGTCTGTCATTGTCGATACCGCCGTTTACAAACCGGTCAAAGAGGAATTTACAAAGCGTGGCTGTCATTTCCTTGCAAAAGATGAAATTGACAAAGTCCGTAAGACCATTATCATCAACGGCTCATTGAATGCCAAGATTGTCGGTCAGAGTGCTTATACGATTGCCAAACTCGCCGGTGTCACCGTTCCTGAAGACACAAAGATTTTAATCGGCGAAGTCACTTCTGTGGATATTTCAGAAGAATTTGCCCATGAAAAGCTCTCTCCTGTACTGGCTATGTACAAGGCAAAGGATTTTAATGATGCAGTTGATAAGGCAAGCCACTTAATCGCAGACGGCGGCTATGGTCATACTTCTTCTCTTTATATTAATACCGCAACGGAAAGCGAAAAGGTTGCCGTATTCTCAGAAGCGATGAAGACCTGCCGTGTATTAATCAACACCCCTTCTTCCCACGGCGGAATCGGTGATCTTTACAACTTTAAAATGACACCTTCCCTCACACTGGGCTGCGGATCATGGGGCGGCAACTCTGTTTCTGAAAATGTCGGTGTAAAGCATCTGATTAACGTAAAAACCGTTGCTGAAAGGAGAGAAAATATGCTTTGGTTCCGTGCCCCTGAAAAGGTGTATTTTAAGAAGGGCTGTCTGCCTGTTGCTTTAAATGAATTAAAAACGGTTATGGGAAAGAAACGCGTCTTTATCGTAACCGACCAGTTCTTATATAAAAACGGCTATACAAAATGTGTCACAGATAAACTCGATGAAATGGGTATTGTGCATACCACATTTTACGATGTAGCCCCGGATCCGACACTTGCCTGCGCACAAGAGGGTGCAAAAGCCATGCGTCTGTTTGAGCCGGACTGCATTATCGCTATCGGCGGCGGTTCTGCTATGGATGCCGGTAAGATTATGTGGGTAATGTATGAACATCCGGAAGCTGATTTCATGGATATGGCAATGCGCTTTATGGATATCCGCAAACGTATTTACACCTTCCCGAAAATGGGCGAAAAGGCTTATTTTATCGCCGTTCCGACATCTTCCGGTACAGGTTCCGAGGTAACACCGTTTGCCGTTATTACAGACCAGGATTCCGGTATCAAATATCCACTTGCAGACTATGAGCTGCTTCCTAAAATGGCAATTATTGATGCCGACATGATGATGAATCAGCCGAAGGGCTTAACTGCCGCTTCCGGTATTGATGCCTTAACACATGCACTGGAAGCTTACGCTTCTATCATGGCAACCGACTACACAGACGGTCTTGCTTTAAAGGCAATGAAAAATATTTTCACTTATCTGCCTGCGGCTTATGAAAACGGTCCGCATGATGCCAAAGCCCGTGAACAGATGGCAACCGCATCTACGATGGCTGGTATGGCATTTGCCAATGCATTTTTAGGGGTATGCCACTCTATGGCACATAAACTGGGTGCTTTCCACCACCTGCCGCACGGTATTGCCAATGCCATTTTAATTACCGATGTCATGCGTTTTAATGCCGCAGAAGTACCGGCAAAAATGGGTACATTTTCACAGTATGCATATCCGCACTGCAAGGAGCGTTACTTAGAATGTGCAAACTTCCTTGGTATTCAGGGCAAGAATGACGATGAAAAATTTGAAAACTTCCTTACCGCTATCGAAGAATTAAAAGCAAAGGTCGGTATTAAAAAGACAATTAAAGATTACGGCGTAGATGAAAAATATTTCTTAGATACATTAGATGACATGGTAGAACAGGCCTTTGATGACCAGTGTACCGGTGCAAATCCTCGTTATCCGCTCATGCGTGAAATCAAGGAAATGTATTTAAAAGCTTACTACGGTAAATAAATCTGCTGCTGATTTGTGATTTGTGACATTATGATATTTGCCGGTATGGCAGAAAGGATATGAATATGAACAACTGCATTTCTAAAAAAGATACCAAAGCCGTTTACAAAGACGGCAATACAGTCCGCAAGGTTTTTGCCCCGGACTACAGCAAAACCGATGTTTTGTATGAAGCGTTAAATACAGCCCGTGTTGAAGACACTGGGCTGGATATTCCAAAGATTTTAAGCATTTCCGTAGAAGACGGTCAGTGGGTTATCACCAGTGAATATGCAAAAGGGGTAACACTGACACAATTAATCAAGGAACACCCTGAAAATATTGACAGCTACGTGCATGCCATGGTAGATTATCAGATTGCTTTTAATAAGCGCTCCAACCCACTGCTGTTAAAGTTAAAGGATAAGCTGGTGCGCCAGATTAATGCGCTGGAACTGGATTCTAACATTAAATATGAGCTGTCTACCCGGCTGGAATCGCTGCCAAAGCACAACAAGCTCTGCCACGGCGACTACTGCCCGGACAATATCCTTGTTGAAACGGACGATGCCGGAAAGATTACCGCTATCACTGCCGTTGACTGGGTTCATGCCACACAGGGCAATGCCAGTGCCGATGTTGCCAACACATATTTAATGTTAAAGCTGGTAGATGAAAGCTTTGCGGAAAAATATCTTGTTGATTTCTGCAAAAAGACCCATACCGACCGCCGCTACGTCCATTCATGGCTTCCAATCGTAGCTGCCGCCCGTATGACAAAACATATTCCTGAAGAAAAAGAACTGTTAGAATCGATGATTGATGTGTGTGATTATCAATAATAACGTGCAGCTACCATAAATGGTGCGCCAAGGCAGGCGCACCGCAAAAAAGCGGTATTCCAAATGCTGGTGGAATACCGCTTTTTTCTTATGAAAGCACATTTTCCATGCTCTTTAAGCTGATTAAAAGCGTTGATGTATTATGTAACATTGCTGATGTTGTCGGCGCAAGCACACCTGCAACACCCAGCACTATCAGACCCGAATTAAAGCCTACTATCGTTCTGTAGTTCTTATGAATCCGTTTCATCAGTCCGTTACTGATTGCCTTTAATGTCACGATTTCATACAGATTATCCGCACCTACCGTTACATCGGCAATCTCCCTTGCAAGCTCTGCACCGTCGCTGATTGCAATCCCTACATCTGCTGCTGACAATGCCGGTGAATCGTTGATACCGTCACCAATCATGACAACCTTCCGTCCTGCCTTCTTTTCCTTTTCTATAAAGGAAGCCTTATCCTCCGGCAGAACTTCTGAATAATATTCATCCACACCGACACGCTTTGCAATCGCACTTGCGGTACGCTCGCTGTCACCGGTCATCATAACAACCTTTGAAATGCCTGCACATTTCAAAGAATTGACAACGGCTGCGGCTTCTTCACGCAGTGGGTCTTCAATGCAGATTACAGCCTCTAAGACGCCTTCAATCGCAAGATAGAGGTGTGAATATTCTGACGGCAGTTCTTCAAAGCGCTGTTCCATTCCTGCCGGAATAATACACTTTTCATCTTCAAAAACAAAGTGATAGCTGCCGATCACTGCCTTTTTATCATTAATGGTTGTAGAAATGCCGTGTGCGACAATATACTGCACCTTAGAGTGCATTTCTTCATGTACCAGATTCTTTTTACGTGCCGCATCAACCACTGCTTTTGCCATAGAATGCGGAAAATGCTCCTCAAGGCATGCCGCAATCCGGAGCAGCTCGTCCGGTGTTTTTCCGTTAAAGGAAACTACATCCACAACAGTCGGCTGTGCTTTAGTAAGCGTACCGGTCTTATCAAAGACAATCGTATCCGCTTCTGCCATTGCTTCCAGATATTTTCCGCCTTTAACGGTAATATCGTAGACACTTGCCTCACGGATTGCAGACAATACGGATATCGGCATAGCAAGCTTTAACGCACATGAAAAGTCTACCATTAAGACAGACAACGCCTTTGTCACATTTCTTGTAAACAGATAAGTGAGTGCCGTTCCGCCGAGTGTATAAGGCACAAGTCTGTCGGCAAGGTGTTCTGCCTTGCTTTCGAGTGAAGATTTTAACTTCTCGGATTCTTCAATCATCGTTACAATCTTTTCAAACTTGCTTGAACCATTGACCTGTTTTACCTGAATCGTCAGCCCGCCTTCCTCAACAACCGTTCCAGCATAAACAGATGCCTGTTCTGCCTTGCGTACCGGCAGGGATTCCCCTGTAAGGGACGCCTGATTGACCATGGCTTCACCACTGCTTACAATACCGTCAAATGGAATGACATTGCCCATATGGACAACCACTTTATCCCCTGCCTGAATATTTTCAGCCGGTACTAAAACTTCCTGTCCGTCACTGACAAGCCATACTTTGCCGATATTTAAAGACATACTTCTTGCAAGGTCTCCCACTGACTTTTTATGTGTCCATTCTTCCAGAATCTCACCGATTCCAAGCAGGAACATCACAGAACCCGCTGTGTCGAAATCGCCGCGGAATATAGACACGCCGATTGCCGTTCCGTCCAGTACCGGCACTTCGATTTTACCGTGTGCCAGACACTTGATGCCTTCCCAGATATAACGGACAGACTTTATCGTGGCAGCCACTGCCCGCACCGGATACGGTAAAAACAGCTTGCTTCCACAGCGGAGTACCACTTTGTTGACAAGCTTGTCCCAGTATTCCTGATTGAGTTCCCTGCCGGAATTCTGTATAAAAACGTCCGGCACATCGACTTTACTGTACGCAAACCGCTGGAATGCCTTAATAATTTCCGCGCGGCCGCCTACATATGTTACCGCAACATCACACGTCCGCTGATATACTTTTACAGATGTAATATACTTGTTCGTACTCAGATAGTATTGCAGCGTATCTGCTTCCTCAAACGTCATGCGTTTTTGTATCAGATGAACATGCAGTCTGCCGCGGATTTCATGTTTGATGACAAACTTCATACTTTTCTCCATTCCGCAGGCATTTTTATTGCCTTCTAAAAATTATTCTGCATCCTCGGCTTCTGCTGCTTCTTCTGTGTCCTCTACGAAATCTGATTCGTCATCAATAACAGCTTCCTTTGCGGCTCTGTCTTCGTTAATCTGCTGTGCTTCCGCATAGATGTCCTCTGCGTGTTCCTGAATGTTTGTAGCAGTCTTCATGACACATTCCTTGGCACGAAGTACGGCTGCTGTACAGTTTGCATACAGTTTTCTTGCATCTTCACTTGCTAAAATCTTAATTCCCGCAGTACCGAATAATACACCTGCTGCAAATAATCCTGTGTGCTTTGTGTCAATTTTCTTGAAGTTCTTTAACATAATAAAATCCTCCTGTTTTGCCGTTTTTTGTTTACCAGCTATTTTAATGCCGTTAAGATAAAATTTCCACTACTTTTTGCCTTATTGAGAAATCTTATCATTATCTCATTCATCAAGCCTCCATCTGCTCAATGCCGGCAACTGTAAATCCGGCTCTTGCTACGGCAGTTCTTAAATCTGTATCCTCAACCGGTCTGTCCAACTGCACAACCGCAATATTCTTTTTCAAATTCACCTGTGCCGATGCACCATCAATCTGATTGATATACTTTTCTACGGTATTTTTACAGTTTTCACAGTGCATGCCTTCAATACTGATAATCTTGGTAGCAATGACTTCACCGGCCAGCTTTTTCTTTTTTTGCTTTGGCTCACTGCCGCCACCGCCACAACAGCCGCCTTCGCCCTTAAAGTGTGCAAAGCTTCCGCGAAATGCAAATAAAACAAGTACCACCAGTACTGCAATAATTATAATTGTTCCCATCTTTTTTCTTCCTCTCTGTCATCCGGCTGACCGGCTACTACACATTTTACTTTCTGTCCCTGTGTATAGCCGCATGCTTCCAGCCCGCACTGGACAATCTGATTCCACGTTGCCATCGACACGGTAATGGTGCTGTTATCTTCTAATTCCACCAGACATACCCCGTCCTGCGCCGGAAGTCCTGACACCTTGTACGTTCCGCGCCGACTGACAGCACCGATTTCCTCAAGCATATTCATCATGCGGTAAACGGTTGCCATTCCGATTTTACTGTCGCGCCGGGCTGCTTTGTAATAAATCTCCTTACAACAGGAACATTCCTCTTTTAAAATAACATCCAGCAGAATCTGCCGCTGCTTTGTAATCCGGCAGCCGCGCTCCCGCAGCTTTTCAATAATATTTTCTTTCCTCATCTGTGTCCGCTGATAGCGTTCCAGACTGTTCTGATTACTCTCCATAAATACCAGCCCTCTTATTGATAATTTTTTTCAATCCTCTATGGGTTAGTATACTCTTATTTGTGTTAGTTGTTAATAACTTTTATTGATTTTTTTTATCAATAATGTTCTTTATTTCGTGCAGTACCGCCTCTGCAAGCCGCTGATGTCCTTCCTCGTCCAAATGCTCTCTGTCGGCGGCTCCCGGCTGTGCATAATCCGCGGCATTTAAAAATGCCAGCCCGTATTTTTCACTGACTTTACGATACTCCTCTGCCAGTCCCTTTGAGACGGCAACAGAATTTTCATTAAACTCCGTATCAAAGCCTTTTTCCCAGACACCCTCTCCCAGATGAATCGGTGAAATCAGTAAAATGGGCGTATCTTTTGCAAACCGCTGTGCCTGCTCTATCAGTTTTTCAACACCTTTTGCTATCACACCGGCAGATGCGCCGTAAACTGTCTTGCAGTCATTTGTGCCGAGCATAATCACAATGCAGTCCAGCAGACGATGGGTTTCAAGCAGTGTCGGAAACAACTGTGTTCCCCGTCTGCCTTCACGGAACGGGTCGTCAAATACCGTTGTCCTGCCGCAAAGTCCTTCCTCTATCACACGGTATTCCTGCAATCCCAGTTTTTCATTTATAATGCTTGTCCAGCGCACACCCCAGCCGTAGCGGTCTGTTGTCGCCGGAACCAGTCCATACGTATTTGAATCTCCAAAACATAAAATCTGCTTCATCGCGCCACCTCTCTTTCCTGCATTTCTCCTGCACTTTTTTTGCCGCATGTCTTATGTAAAACCGGTTCGTTCCCATTTTCCGGAAAATGTTGTCCTGTCACTGCCTGCACACAGGTCTTTGACAACTTCGCCTGCAATAATCAGTCCCGCAACGGACGGAACAAATGCTACACTTCCCGGAATGTCCCTGCGCTCCGTACATTTATGTTTTGCCCCCGGCGGGCAGATACAGTTTGTACGGCAGCTGATGGACATATCTTCAATCGGCCTTGTCGGTTTTTCTTCTGAATAGACAACTTTAAGCTTTTTTACACCACGCTTTTTTAACTCGCGGCGCATGACTTTTGCCAGCGGACAGACCTTTGTCTTATAAATATCTGCCACTTTAAACTGGCTGCCGTCTAACTTGTTGCCCGCACCCATGCTGCTGATAATCGGAATTTGCATTTCCTGTGCCTTCATTACAAGCGCGATTTTTGCCGTCACCGTATCCACGGCATCGACAATGTAATCATATTCATCAAACGGAAATTCCTCTGCATTTTCAGGCAGGAAAAAACACTTGTGAATTCTTACGTCCGCCTGCGGATTAATCTCTGCGATTCTTTCTGCCATCACTTCTGCCTTATATTTTCCGACTGTTTTTCTGGTTGCTATAATCTGTCTGTTTAAATTCGTCAGGCATACTTTATCATCATCAATCAGGTCAAATGCACCGACACCACTTCGTACAAGTGCTTCGACCACATAACCGCCTACGCCTCCGACACCAAACACAGCAACCCGTGACTGTGCCAGCCGCTCCATTGCTTCTTTTCCAAGCAAAAGCTCTGTTCTTGAAAATTGCGTGAGCATCTGTTTATTCTCCTTTATCCTAGTAATCCGATAGGATAAATTCTATAACAGTTTTCCGCTTTTGTCAATTCATTTCAATAACCGTATCGGCAATCGCCATGGTTGACTTTCTGTGGGACACCAAAAGAATCTGCTTTCCCTTCTTTTCCGTGTGCAGACTCTTTAAAATAATGCTTTCGTTCAGACTGTCAATATTGCTGGTTGGCTCGTCTAAGAAGATGACCGGACAGTCATGTAAGAACGCGCGTGCAATGCCGATTCGCTGGCGTTCCCCGCCGGAGAGTGAATCGCCAAGTTCTGAAAGCTTTGTGTCATACCCGTTTGGCAGAGATTCGATAAATTCGTGAATTGCTGCCTTTTTCGCCGCCGCACACACTTCCTCCCTTGTCGCATCTGCCTTTGCCACTTTGATATTATTTTCAATTGTATCCTGAAATAAAAACGTTTCCTGTGTGACATAGGAAATGTGTCTGCGCAGTGCTTCCGTATTGATTTCATTGACATTTTTACCGCCATACGTAATTGCACCGCCGTCTGTTTCGTAAAAACGCATCATCAGCTTTAACAGGGTGGACTTTCCACAGCCGCTCTTTCCTAAAATACCGTAAATACGGTCCGGCTTAAATTCTGCCGAAAAATCCGAAAAGACATGGCGTGTACTGCCGTCCGTTTCGCTGTAAGTAAAGTCGAGATGCTCTGCCGCAATCACACCGTCTGCCGCAGCCGCACCGTCGGTCACATCTTCCACAACCGGTTCTTCCTCTAAAAGATTTAATACACGGTTTCCGCTTGCAAGTGTCTGTGTCAGATTGTTTGAAAGTGCGGATAATGCCGATACCGGTCCGAATGAACCAAGCATTGCAACCGTACAAATCAGTACCGCGTTAAAGGACACTGTTCCGTCCCAGTAAAGGTTCATACTGACTGCAAGCATAGACGCTCCCGCAAGTAAAATCACGGCATCGGTTACAATCCGCTGTACCGCTTCGTTGCTCTTTAAACGGCTGTTGACCTTTTCAAGAGAATCAGTATAGCCCTCAATATTTTTCAGACGTTTTTCCTTTGCCTGATACTGGATAATTTCTTCCATGCCGTAGAGATTGTCAAGCACCGCCGTATTTAATCCGCCATACTGCTTCCGGTACTGTCCGCCCAGCGCACTGCCGAGTTTTCCGTTTACCAGCGGGATACCCGCACCCACGATAACATAAAATACAAAAGCAAGAAGTCCAAGCCGCACGTCAAATCGTCCGATAAAAATGCTCATAAACAGCGATGTAATAATTGCTATCGCAATAGGAGAAATTGTATGCGCATAAAATACTTCAAGTAACTCGATATCGGTTGTGATAATGGAAATCAGATTCCCCTTGTCACTGCCGTCTAACTTTGCCGGTGCGAGCTTTCGCAGTGCCGCAAATACCTGATGACGGATTTCTGCAAGCAGTTTAAATGCAATGTAGTGGTTGCTTGCCTGCTCCGCATACCGCAGGATACCGCGCAGTACCGAAAATACCGCAAGGAGTGTAAATATCACCGAAAGCTTTAATCCGCCGGTTAGTCCAAGCAGTGTTGTCAGTCCGTATGCACCCAAGACGGTAATAAATGTTGCCATCAGATTACCCACACAGCCCATTAATACTGCGAGGCACATTTTAGAAAGCAGGGGACGGATCATGCCAATCAGTCCTGCCATTACCTGTATACCGCTTCTTGATTTCATTTATACCGCCTCCTCTCTGAAATGCTCTAATTCCTGCTGTTTGTTAAACAGCGCCGCATAGGCTTTATTCTGTGCCATAAGCTGTTCGTGGGTTCCGCTTTCTGCGATTTTTCCCTGTTCCATATATAAAATTTTATCTGCTGCGGTCACATTTGCCAGTCTGTGTGAAATCAGAATAACAGACTTTTCACGTGCCAGATCCTGTACAATTTCCATGATTTTATTTTCGCTTTCCACATCGACGTTGGAAGTGGCTTCATCAAAAATGTAAACCGGACTGTCATGCAGTAAAGCGCGGGCCAGTGCCAGACGCTGTTTCTGTCCGCCGGAAAGATTCGCACCCTTTTCCAGAATTTCCATATCCAGTCCGCCGTTTTCTTCAACAAAGCCAAGCAGGTCGACCTGTCCGAGTGCTTCCCGCATTTCCGGTTCGGAAGCAGTTTCACAGCCCATTGCCAGATTTTCGCGCACCGTGCCTTTAAAAATATAGCTGTCATGCGTGATTCTTGTAATCTTTTTCATCAGCCCTTCTGTCGTAAAATCAGACAGCACTTCGCCGCCTAAGGTAATCATGCCGGACTGCGGTCTGTTTTCCTTCATTAACAGGGATGTAATTGTACTTTTTCCACAGCCGGAAGTACCGACCAGTGCCGTTATCCCCCGTTCTTTGGTTGAAAAGCTGACTTCCTTTAATACCTGTTTTTCCGGTGTATATGAAAAACTGATATTTTCAAAACAAATGGTCTGTCCTTCTGTTTCTTTAATACTGCCTTCTTCCGGTTCTTTGGTATCGAG
Organism: Lachnospira intestinalis; assembly: GCF_040095895.1. Classification (NCBI taxonomy): domain Bacteria; kingdom Bacillati; phylum Bacillota; class Clostridia; order Lachnospirales; family Lachnospiraceae; genus Lachnospira; species Lachnospira intestinalis. Next base: position 47,998 of record NZ_JBBMFS010000004.1, on the reverse strand, counting down.
TAGTTTAAAAATCTTATCCGCCGCCGCATTGCCATTCATCGCAATATGGAAAAATGAACCGAGCATACGAAGCGGCAGGAAAAATTCTGCCGAAATCATAATGATAAAGAAACACTCCGTCAGTGTAACTGCACCGTTTTTTAATTTCAAAAGGCTGAGTGCAATACCGAGTGCCGCACCGCCGTATGCCACCAAATCCATGATACTGATGGAATTCAACTGCATAATCAGCACACGCATTGTCACTTTTCTGAACTTTTCGGCTTCCTCATCCATTTTTTTCGCATAGCGTTCATCGGCACTGTATATTTTTAAGGTTGTCAGTCCCTGAAGGCTTTCCAAAAAGGAGTCACCAAGCTCTGTGTATGTTCCCCAGTATTTTGCCAGCATTTTCTTTGCAAATTTCTGCACGGCAATAATGGATACCGGTATCAGCGGTACACAGATTAATAAAACCACCGCAACCGTCCAGTTCATCATGCCGACAATGACAAAAAGTGTCAGCGGCGCTAACATACTGTAGAAAAACTGCGGCACATATTTCCCGAAATAAATCTCTAACTGTTCTACGCCCTCCGTACTAATCTGTACCGCTTCCGCACTGGAGAGATGTTCTCTGTATGAACCCGAAAAACGCATAAGTTTTTCATAGACCATTTTACGGATTCTGGATTTTACATTGCAGGAAGCCGCAAATGAAAGTCTGCTATTGACATAGGTGCTTACCGCACGCACTGCAATAACACATGCCAGCACAATAAAAATCTTCTGCAAATCTGCTGTCTTTGCCGTGCCGTCTGCCGCACTGCTGATGAATCCGGCAAGCGTATACATAAAAAATACATTTGCAATCAGCATGAGCCACTGTGTTGCAACCATACCCGCAACGTATTTCATGTTATCACGAAATTCCTGCATGAGCCGTTTATGAAACATTTTTCTTTTTCCTCTTTTCTTTTATGGTCGTCCGTATGTGCTTTAATGCAAGTACCGGGTGAGAAAATATCATCCGCGGTCCTGCATAACGCATGACTGCACGAATCTGTTCCCGCTGTTCTTTTGCATAACAGTGAACCTTACAGGCACTGCAAAAAGTCTTTGTTTCCATAAATGGGCATTTTTCTGTCCTGAAAAGCGCATATTCCTCCAGTTTTTTGCAGGAATCGCACAATTCTTTTTTATTCCCATCATTGCCGCCGTGATTACCACGGCAGTATATTCCTATCATAACGGACAAAAGCTTTTTTTCTTCTGCCCGTTTCTTTTCCACATCTATTTTATTCGCACTCATTTTCAAGCTCCATGCTATCCTGTTCGTCTACTGTTTTAATCCGGAACAGGAAGTAGTAAAAGTGTCCCGCCGCTACAATCAAAATAATTATTTTTGCAAACAGCGGCGAAAAGTATAAACCAATGGCAAAAATAATCCCCAGTGTTACCAGCAGATTCCGCTTTGCTTTTTTTGTCATCTGCTTTTTATGTACCGCATCCCCGATATACCGCTGATACAGCTTTGTGGACAGCAGCCATGTGTGAAAGCGTTCCGAGCTTTTTGCAAACAGCGCTGCCGAAAGAATTAAAAACGGCGTTGTGGGCAGTACCGGAAGAACTGCACCAACAATGCCGAGTGCAAGGGATAAAAATCCCAGACAAATACAGATTCCATTTACTATTTTTTTCATCTAAGCCTCTTTTCTTTTTAGTTTTCGTTTAATGACAGTGTCCGCCACAACGGCTGCAATCCCCGCCGCACTGCGATTTTCCGTTTTTCTTGTCACGGTGCAGGCTGTATGCCGCACCGCCTGCGATTGCAAGTACAATGATTCCAACAATAACTGTTCCCATAATACACCAATCCTTTCTAATACAAATATAAATTTTTCCATTTGACAAAAAGGGTCTGCATCAGCAGATTGTTGATACAGACCCTTTTCCCTATTCATACATTATTTTGCAAATGCTTTCTTTTTCATATCGACTTTTAATGTATCGCTTTCCTTGTAAGGTCTTACTAACAGATAGATAAAACCGGCTACAAAAAGAAGTGCGATAATCAATCCAACTACGTGGATATTTCCCGTAAATACAGAACCAATCTGATAGATACAGAATGCTACAATATATGCAAGAACTGTCTGATATCCGATTGCAAACCAGAACCACTTTGTGTTGTTCATTTCTCTCTTAATCGCACCCATTGCTGCGAAGCAAGGAGCACAAAGAAGATTGAATACTAAGAAACCGTAAGCGGCAATCGGTACGATACTTGCACCGAGCTGTCCCCAGATTTCTGCACCGTCTTCTGCAACTTCTGCAAAACCAAAGAGGATACCAAATGTTGCTACTACATTTTCCTTTGCAATCAGACCTGTAATAGCTGCTACTGCCATCTTCCAGTTGCCCCATCCAAGTGGTGCAAAGATTGGTGCAATAACACTACCGATTGCTGCAAGGATACTGCTGTCAAGCTGTTCAGCTTCAAGCATACCGAATGAGCCGTCTGCCCATCCAAAGTTCATTAAGAACCATAACACGATTGTTGAAAGAAGAATAATTGTACCTGCCTTCTTGATGAATGACCAGCCTCTTTCCCACATGCTGCGCAGTACATTTTCAACAGTTGGCATATGATATGCCGGTAATTCCATAACGAATGGTGCCGGATCTCCTGCAAACATCTTCGTCTTCTTTAAAATGATACCTGAGCAGATGATTGCGGCAATACCTACAAAGTAAGCGCTCCATGCTACCCAGCCTGCATTGTCAAAGAACGCACCTGCAATTAAAGCAATGATTGGAAGCTTTGCACCGCAAGGAATAAATGTTGTTGTCATAATGGTCATCTTACGGTCTCTGTCGTTTTCAATAGTTCTTGAAGCCATGACACCCGGAACACCGCAGCCGCTGCCGATTAACATTGGAATGAAGGACTTTCCTGAAAGACCAAACTTACGGAAAATTCTATCCATGATAAAGGCAACACGTGCCATATAGCCGCATGATTCCAGAAATGCAAGGAAAATAAATAATACAAGCATCTGTGGTACGAAACCTAATACCGCACCGACACCGGCTACAATACCGTCAAGGATTAATCCTGAAAGCCAGTCAGCACAGCCGATTGCATCCAGTCCGTTACCGATTAATACCGGAATACCAGGTACCCATACACCATAGTCAGCCGGGTCCGGTTCTTCCTGCTCCAAAGCTGTTTCAAATGTTGCTACATTCACATTTACGAGTTCTTCGTCCTCGTCTTCTCCTGCAATGTTAACCTCTGTTGTAAGAGATTTGATTGCACTGTTTGATGTAAATGCCTTGATTGCTGCATCGACATCTGCTTCCTGCGCATCTTCGTCATCATAAACTTCTGTAAATTCTTTTGTGACATCCGGTGCTTTTTCTTCTGCTGCTTCTAAGAAGCCCTTGATTTCAGCATCGTATGGAGCATATTCATCAGCTGCATCGTTGTAAGCAGATGTACCGATTCCGAATAAATGCCAGCCATCGCCGAACACACCGTCATTTGCCCAGTCTGTAGCCCATGAACCGACTGTTGTTACAGAAATATAGTAAACAAGGAACATTACCGCTGCAAAGATTGGAAGGGCTGCCCATCTGTTTGTTACAACCTTATCAATCTTATCGGATACAGAGCCGCCTTCTGATTTCTTGCTCTTTGTACAGCAGTCATGAATGATGGATGAAATGTACTGGTATCTTTCATTGGTAATGATACTTTCCGTATCATCATCAAATTCATCCTCTAACTTCTGTACCTCTGCGGATACATCCGGTACGGACTTCATCATATCTTTAATCTTATCATCTTTTTCGATTAACTTAATGGCAAAGAAACGCTTCTGTTCGTCTGCCACATCGCTTCCGATTTTTGCTTCCACTGCTGAAATCACTGCTTCTACGCTGTCTGCAAATGAATGTGCAATTGTTACAGTTGCTGCTTTCTTTGCTAAATCAACAGCTTTGTCTGCTGCTTCCTTAATGCCTGTTCCCTTTAACGCTGAAATTGCTACAACCGGGCAGCCAAGCTTTTCTGAAAGCTTATCTAAATGAATCTTATCCCCGTTCTTTTCAAGAATATCCATCATGTTGACAGCCATGATGACCGGGATTCCCAGTTCCATTAACTGTGTGGAAAGATACAGGTTTCTTTCAATATTCGTACCATCTACGATATTTAAGATGGCATCCGGTCTTTCCCCAACCAGATAATTTCTTGCCACAACTTCTTCCAGTGTGTATGGAGATAATGAGTAAATACCCGGTAAATCCATGATGGTTACATCGCTGTGTCCCTTTAGTTTTCCTTCTTTTTTCTCTACTGTAACACCAGGCCAGTTACCTACAAACTGATTCGAACCGGTCAGTGCATTAAACAGTGTCGTCTTACCGCAGTTTGGGTTACCTGCAAGTGCAATTTTAATCGACATTTCAATGCTTCCTTTCATATAACTTATTTTTGTTAGCGTTTTCTAACCCCTATGTAAAAAAAATTTCTGTCTATCACCCCGCAAGAAAATTATGCTTCCACTTCAATCATTTCCGCATCGGCTTTTCTTAACGATAGCTCATATCCTCTTACTGTTACTTCTACAGGATCTCCTAAAGGTGCAACCTTGCGTACATACACATCGACACCTTTTGTAATGCCCATATCCATAATCCGTCTTTTTACAGGGCCTTCACCGTGAAGTCTTTTTACCTTCACCGTCTGGCCGCAAGCTGTTTCCTTCAGCGTTTTCATAACTCTGTTCCTTCTTTCCTCATGAAATGTTTTCTATATAAGCATGACTAAACCATAATTTTGTTCGCCATGTCCTTACCGATTGCAACTCTGGAATCTTTTACATTGACTATCATATTGCCATTTATCTCAGATACTACAGTAACTTCCCCACCGGTCACAAATCCAAGATTTTCCAAAAACTTGCGGACTTCTTCCTTTCCGCCAATCTTTCTGATAATATTTGTTTCCCCCGCTTTAACCATTGATAACGGCATCATTGCAGCTCCTTTCTTGTGTATCATAAATAACTTTTGATAGTTCTTTCCTACTTTCGTTAGTATATGCTAACGTTCATTAGAAGTCAAGAACTTTTTGAGAAATTTTCTTAATTACTTGTCCATCGTTTTTATGATTCCGGGATATCTTCCAGCCGCACAGCACTGTATAAGACGACGGCATCGGTAAATTTACGCGGATTGTAGCCGGTCAGCCATACGATGCCGCTCCTGCCATGACCGTGCTGACACTGCCGACACCGATACACAATACCTTTTCATATGTATCTGCCAGTCTTTTTAAAATATGCCTGTTTTTCTCCAGCCGTTCCTTTTCAATAATTAAAATATACTCATTGGGATAATTGTATCTGTAAAAGCTGCAGTTCATCTGTGCAAATGCCTGTGTAATCGCCGACTGTATCATAAACAGATTATTCGGATTGTAGCGCACATTCAGGCGTACAATTACCACCCGGCACAGCGTATCCTCTGATAAGCCGTTTTCTTTAAGCGTATCCGACAAATAGGCTGTATTCATATTTTCCCGGTTTATTAAACAGCGGATTACATAATTCAAACGGTTTTTCTTCTGCGCTCCCAGCGATTCCAGTTCCCGCTCTTTAAGCAAAATATCCGTGATTTTCTGTGCCAGATAGGCATACTTTCTCACTTCCTCAACGGCTCCGCTGATTCCGATAACCGCAATGATTTTTCCGTTATATGTAATCGGGATATTGATGCCCCTTTTTGTGCCGAAAAAACTGTCATCATCTGTTACTTCGATGGTTTCTCCGGCTTTTATATAACCGGTATTGGTCCGTCTGATTTTTCTAATTTTTTACAAATGCAGTGATTCCTAGTCACATTTTAAATGCAGAATTTTTTTATATTCTCTTTAATATTGTTTAACATAACATAAATTTATATTATTTTATACTTCTTTTTGTTCTGTATAACATATCATTTTAAAAAATGCCCTGTTATAATAACATCATCAAAAACACGCGTGATACAAAACACTATGAACAGATGATTCCAAACCAAATGATAAATAAGTTGAAAGATTGTGAGGTTGATTTTATGAAAGCAGTAATTGCAATTGATTCTTTTAAAGGAAGCTTATCTTCCTTTGAAGCGGGAAACAGCGCCGCAGAAGGTATCCGGCGCGTCTATCCCGATGCGCAGATTGAAGTCCGTCCGCTCGCAGACGGCGGCGAGGGAACGGTTGAAGCACTGACACTCGGCTGTGCCGGACAGCTTACAACCGTTACCGTCACCGGACCGCTCGGCAAGCCGGTATCCTGCCAGTACGGCATTGTTGACAGCACTAGGACTGCCATTATTGAAATGTCCGGTGCTGCCGGTATTACACTTGTTCCCGACACGGAGCGCAACCCGCTCTATACAACGACCTACGGTGTCGGCGAAGTCATCCGCGATGCGATTACAAAAGGCTGCCGCCACTTTATTGTGGGTATCGGCGGCAGTGCCACCAATGACGGCGGTGCCGGTATGTTACAGGCCCTCGGTTTCGGACTGCTTGACAAAACCGGCAATCCGGTTCCTTTCGGCGCTATGGGTCTTGAAGTCCTTGATAAAATTACCACCGACAATGTCCTGCCGGAATTAAAAGACTGTACGTTCCGTATTGCCTGTGATGTAACCAATACTCTGTGCGGCGAACAGGGTTGCAGTGCTATTTTCGGTCCGCAGAAAGGCGCTACGCCGGCCATGATTCTGCAAATGGATAAATGGCTGGCTTACTATGCCACACTGGCACGGGAAATTTTCCCGCACGCCAATCCGAAAGCGGCAGGAAGCGGTGCCGCAGGCGGTCTCGGTTTTGCCTTTATGACCTTTTTAAACGGCACGCTTGAATCCGGGATTAAGATTGTTCTTGAAGAAACCCGGTTAAGTGATTATATCAAAGATGCAGATATTGTCGTAACCGGAGAAGGCAGGTTAGACGGTCAGACGGTTATGGGAAAAGCCCCGATTGGTGTCGCAAAGATTGCCAAGCAGTTTGACAAACCGGTACTTGCGTTCTCAGGCTGTGTCACAAAAGATGCCACTGCCTGCAACCGCGAGGGCATTGATGCCTTTTTCCCGGTTTTAAGAAATGTTGTTTCTTTAGAAGATGCCATGAATCCTGCCAACGCCCGTCAGAATATGGCGGACACCGCAGAGCAGGTATTCCGCACAATACGGACATTTTCATCATTATAGAGAAAAATTGGAGCTTTGATTGGGCTCGTGATTGCAATTATTTTAATTATTAAAAAAGTTCACCTTGCATATAGTCTTATTCTCGGTGCGTTAATCGGCGGATTCATCGGCGGCGGCGGACTGACAAGTACGGTTGTATCTATTCTTGTTTACATTTTATAGTTGTAATAAGCACAACACTATGGGCTTCCGTTCAAGCCCCCGCATAAAGATAGCTGAAATACCAAAAGCCGCAGAAGCATATGCCCCTGCGGCTTTCATCTATACAGAACTGTTTATTCTGTCTATACTTTTGCGCCAGATAATTTACTAAATCTGTATTTTTATTCATTAAAATGTTCTTCCAGCTTCTTAGAAGACTCCTTTAAACTGTCAATTGAACCGGAAAGCTTCATGACATAATCCGTCTGATTGACAATATTATTGCCGATTTCCGCAACCATTGAGGCATTTTCTTCTGAAGTTGCAGCTACGGTATCCAGTTCTTCCTGAATATCGTCAAACTGTCTTTTGACCTCACCGATAACATCGTATTCTTCTTTGACAACTACTGTTGCAGATTCTGCGGAGTTGTTAACCGTATCGAGCTTACCGATTAAATCTTCAATCTGTACGGAACTGTTCTTTGCCGCATCAGCACCTGCTGAAATCTTGTCTACCACACCATTGACGGTTTCTGTCAGTGTCAGAATAATTTCTTTGATACTGTCTGCCGATTTTCTACTGTCTTCTGAAAGAACACGGATCTGGTCTGCAACCACCGCAAATCCTTTTCCATGTTCACCGGCTCTGGCGGCTTCGATTGAAGCATTTAAGGACAGGAGATTTGTCTGTCCGGCAATTGCATTAATATCATTTAAAATGCCTGTAATCGTATTCATCTGTTCTAACAACCCTGCCGTGGCATCACTTGCCTGACCGACCGTTTCAGACATTTCAAGCATAGATTTCTGAACTGTCTTTGCTTCTTTATTACCGTCATTTACTGCCTGTGTCACTTCTGCAAAGCTCTGCTCCAGCTGCTGTGCATAGTCATAATTTTTATCAATCTGTTCTTTGGCTGTATTGAGTTTCTCACTAACTGTCTGAATCGCACGGCTTGATTCATCCACAACCTGCTCCATCTGTTCTGCGGATGTCTTAACAGACTGTGCATGGGAAGTCACTTCTTCTACCTGTGTGCCACATTCAACAATTTCCCTGTTCAGATTAAAAGCAATCCGGTTGGCAACTGCTGTATTTTCCTGCACCTGGCAGAGTGCCGCTTCTGCCTGCCTTGTCTTTTTCTCCCCAAATTTTGTCCCAAGATATAAAAGCACTGCACTTGCTGCAAATAAACAAATTTTTGAAATTGCACCAACAAATGCCTCATCAATAATCTTAACATTAATAAACAGACATACAACACATGTCGCCGTAAACGGAATCGCATAATACTTGATAATTTTCTTATCAAAATACCGCGCTGCCATACTTAATGTGATAAAATTTGCCAGAAATGCAATTCTATTACCATTCACCAAGCCTGAATAAATTAATACTGCATAAGACGGGCATAAAACAATGACCAATGCTTTGGCAAAATCGCTGATTTTCAAAAAATTCGCAACAGCTACAATGACCAGCGTTGCTACCAACACACCACAGCCCTTAATAGACTTTGCCGACATTCCATAAGACATAATCGTTGTTACTGACAATGCTAAAACACATGCCAGAATCACCAGCAGATTCGCCTTGTGTACTCTTTCCATAACCTTCTCCTACCTTTTGTATTTTAATTTTCAATTTTAATCCGGTCACACTATTTAAGTAATTCTGATTATACCACATTACCGTGTAAAAGTAAATAATATCAGCAATTGTTCCTGTTTTTATACCAAAACAACGGACTGCCAGTCCCTTACATTCCGCTTCTGTCTCTTCGTTCTTTTAAAATTCGTGCATTCTCTTCCACCTTAGTCTTTCCAAGCGGATATAAAAACCATAAGGACAGTGCAAGTAAAACAAATCCTGCTGCCGGTACAATACACGTAATCGTATAAATGCCGTTTACAACCTTTTCGTCATATGCCGTTGCCGTATTATAGCCAATCACTGACAGCAAAACACCGACAAGCCCTGATGATGCCGCCTGTCCCAACTTTCTTGCAAAGGAGTACACCGCATAAATTGTTCCGTCCTGGCGCTGTCCGGTACGCACCTGTGTATCGTCAATGACATCTGTAATCATCGCCCAGCACACCAGATTAAACATTGCCAGTCCGATATAGGAAATGCCGTAAAAAATAAGCCACACATACACATTTTTTGTATGCACAAAATATACCGCTATCAATGCCGCCGCACCGATAATCGATCCGGCCGCCGACATTTCCCTTTTCCCGACCCGCTCAGCCAGCCGCACCGTAAAGGCAGACAGCACCAGCGTGACCGCTGTTCCGATCAGTGAAGCCAGCGAAAGTCCTTTGACATCACCGAAATAATTCGGATAAATGTATGCACCCATATTGGATAACGACAACTGGGAAAGCAGTAACAGCAATGCACTTACCACAATTCCGATGAGCGCACGATTCTGAATCAGACTGCCAATCAGTCCCATAAATGAGAATTTCTGCTTTGTTGTTTCTGCTTTTACGCGCTCCGTTACCATAAAATAACACAACAGATAACAGATAACTGAACCTACAGAACACCAGAACGCTGCAATGCTCATACGCGTACCGGAAAGCACGGCATTCCCGTTTTCATCGGTGTAATAAACCACTAACGGCAGTACAACACCAATAACCGTTGCCGCAAGCGTAGCGCCGATTGTCCTCCAGTTCGATAGCGCCGTTCTGTCTTTTGGCTCTGCCGAAATTGCCGATGCCATCGAACCATATGGAATATTAATTGCCGTATAAAACACACTGCCCCAGAGCAGATACGTAAAAAACATCCAGATAATCTTAAATGTCATCGGCATTTCTGCAAACCACGAAGCATACATTAAAAATGAAGATACTGCCACCGGTCCGCACATTCTTAATAGCCACGGTGCAAATTTGCCTTTTTTATTTCCGCGGCTTCTATCCGCAATCTGCCCCATCGTCACATCCGTGAACGCATCAAGCAGCCGCGCTGCCATCATCATCGTACCAACGACTACCGCCGATACGCCCATCACATCCGTATAAAATTTTAACAAAAACATAGACGATAATATAAATGCAAAGTCATTGCCAAAATCGCCAAACATATACCCAAGCTTATCCGCCATACCAAATTTTCTTTTCATAAAGCTCCTCCATTTTAACATCACAATTTCAGTATGGCGGATTCTTAAAAAAATATACAAAAAAGCTGTCAGAGAAAATGTTTTACATTTCTGTATCTGACAGCTTTCTATTCTATATTTTTGTATTCCTAAATTGTGCGTGTTAGTGCGCCGTTTTTGCCCCATTTGCAGCCTTCCGTACAGGTAAAGTCCGCAAATCCACAGCGGGCGCATGGTTTCCCGCTTTCTGTGATGTCTTTTAAACGTTTCTTATTGGCAGTGGACAGATTATCTGCATTCTCAACAAATTTCTGTGTGAGCTGTTCTGTAATGCGCATAATTTCAAGCTGCGCCCTGCCGCACATTCTCTCTTTGCTTTTTAATACAAAATCTTCAAACAAGCCCTGTTCCGTAACGGATACAAGTGTTCCCTGCGGATATATTTCCTTAATGCTTCGCATATCCGAAAGCCACTGTTCCTCTAACGGTGTTCCCCGAAGAATTTCCGGTACGTAAAAACCATATTCTTCTGCATCGTCCCCGCTGAAATGAATTTTTACGCGCAGAGTTCTGTGGCGCTGTTCCTGTGCTACCTGTGCAAAGGAAGCAAGGAATTTTGCCGTATAGACATCACCAAAATATTCACGGTTGTCGTTATCGTCCTCCCCGTAAGCCTGTACCGGCATAAAGCGGAAGGCTTCATTTTTATTGTCATGGAAATTCTGTTTTCCGCCGACAACTAAAAGTAACTGCTCCTCTAAGGATTCCAGTTCGTCATGCAGTCTTTTATTAAAGCCGCCGGATAATTTCTCCAGATTTTTCTTCATCTGCTCTGTCCAGTCCAGCACATAGAAAATGTTACGGAACGGCAGGGAATAGACCATTGCAGTCGGACAAAAAACAGAAATCATATATCTTGCATTTTCATAGGCAAGCTTGTCCACTTCCTTTTCATCAAATTTTCCCGGATACACCTCACAAATCCGTTCTAATACCAGTGTATGCCACTTTTCATAGAACTCCCGTTCTTTTTCGGTCTGCGGCTGCATTTTGGTGTATCTTGCACTTTTTTCTGATGTATTGGATACACCGATAGAATTTAACAACATGGCAATGATTTTCGGACATTGGATTTCCATTGTCACCATGCAGTGCTGGAATACCGAATGATGTCCGCGTTCCGCCGTGCCTTCTGCTCTCTTTACCGCACGTTCCACCGGCTGGGTACGAATCGTCTGGTACCCTTCCTTTGCATAGCACGTACCGGCAAACTTGCCGCTTAAAATTGTCAGTTCTGTATTCATCTGCTCAGGAATTACATCATTACATTCCGTCGTTGCAGCAATCGTCTGAATTGTTGTCATATTTTTCTCCTTTTCTTGCGCCCTTTTATCGCAATCCAGCGATGAGCAATTCGCACGGGCGATTTCTCATCTGAATTCATTCAGTTCTGCGATAAAAGCATTTTGTGATGCCCGCAGCACAAAATGCCATGTGAAGCGCCTTAAATTTAAGGGTGCTTCACATTGCTCCATTCTTGAAATTTAAAAAATCTTTCTCTATAATAATACTGAAATCATTCTCATCTGTCATGTATTTTTTATAAATACATACTTATTTTAAAATATTTGGAGGCAGTTATCTATGGAAAATTTTACTTATTATACACCGACAAAGGTTGTTTTCGGCAAAGGCACTGAAAATCAGACCGGTGCGCTGGTTAAAGAACAGCACTGCAAAAAGGTTTTAATTCACTACGGAAGCGGCAGTGTTGTCCGCTCCGGTCTGCTCGACCGCATTAAGACATCCCTTGACGAAGCAGCGGTTTCTTACGTAGAACTGGGCGGCGTTGTTCCAAATCCGCGCCTTTCCCTTGTTTATGAAGGTATTGAACTCTGTAAAAAAGAAAATGTAGATTTTATTCTTGCTGTCGGCGGCGGCAGTGTCATTGACTCTGCGAAAGCCATCGGTTACGGTGTCTACAACGGCGGCGATGTCTGGGATTTTTATGATTTTAAACGTCAGGCAGAAGGCTGTCTTCCAATCGGCGCAGTGCTTACCATTGCTGCTGCCGGAAGTGAAATGAGCGGTTCTTCTGTTATCACCAAAGAAGACGGTCAGATTAAACGCGGCTACAGCAGTAATTTCAGCCGTGCCCGCTTTGCCGTTATGAATCCGGAGCTGACCATGACACTCCCGCCATATCAGACGGCAAGTGGCTGTGTTGACATTTTAATGCACACCATGGAACGCTATTTTAACCAGTGTGACAATATGGAACTGACAGACGGTATCAGTGAATCTTTAATGCGCACCGTTATGAAAAATGCAAAGATTTTAAAAGACGAACCTGCTAATTATGATGCGCGTGCAGAAGTCATGTGGGCCGGCAGTCTTTCCCACAACGGACTGACCGGCTGCGGCACGGACGGCGGTGACTGGGCAACCCATAAAATGGAGCATGAAATCGGCGGTCTGTTTGACGTGGCACACGGTGCCGGACTCGCCGCTTTGTGGGGCAGCTGGGCAAGATTTGTACTGGATGCCCGTCCTGCCCGCTTTGCGCAGTTTGCCACACATGTCTTAGGCGTAACCGCCGGTGCAGATGATACAGAAACCGCTTTGAAGGGCATAGAAGCCATGGAAGACTTTTATCACTCCATCAATATGCCGGTTTCTTTATCCGAACTCGGCGTTACCCCGACACCGGAGCAGATTCGCACTATGGCTGAAAAATGTGACATTTCCACCCACCACAATGCCGGAAAAGTAAAACACCTGTCTGTTGAAGACATGGTTGCTATTTATACAACCGCTTTATAATGCTGTCGGGGCAAAGCCCACAGCTATAAGTTTTAACATCATACAGCAAAAGGCAGGAACACAAGCTATGCGGTGTCCCTGCCTTTTAATTATACAATTTTCTGCTCTTTATTTTTCAAGTTTCTTTTTCTTCATAACAAGGCATCCTGCAAAACCTGCTGCAGCTGCCATCAGAATTACATAGAACCACATTGCAAAAGAATCTCCTGTCTTTACGCCTGTATCTGTATGATCTGATACTGCTCCGCCATTCTGGCTGTTATTCTGATTATTGCTGTTCTGGTCTGCGTTATTCTGTCCACCATTATTCTGGTTATCACCGCTCTGGTTTCCGTTATTCTGTCCACCGTTGTTCTGATTGCCACCATTCTGGTTTCCGTTATTCTGTCCACCGTTGTTCTGATTGCCACCGTTCTGGTTTCCGTTATTCTGTCCACCATTATTCTGGTTGTCATCACCAGTGTTTGAATTGTCATTATCCTTGACTACTGTTTCATCCACAATTACATAATTGCTAAAATGAGCCACTGTAAATGTCATTTTACCATCTGCATAAACTGCATTTACATCTTCCATGCTTCCATCCTCTGCAACATAGAATACTTTTGTTTTTGCAGAGTCATAACCATTTGGAACTGAAATCGTAACTGTAACTGTTCCATCCGGCTGAATGACATTTCCTTCTGTATCCAGCAGTCTGATATCCAGCAGTGAGAACTTCTTATTGTCAAAAGATTTCTTTACTGCATCATATGCATTTCCTTCTCCCAATGCTGTTACTTTCAGCTGGCTTCCTGATGGAATTACACCTGCATCTGCCTTTACTGCAACCGCTATATTTGCACCGGAAGCATCTGTTACAGCAGAATCCGACTCATATCTGGCACTCAGTGTTGTGCTGATGCCCTCTACGGTCCAGTTAAAGCCTGCCATCTTATCATATGTTCCCATAGTCTGTGCGGCTTTCCACCATGTATCGCCTGCCTGAATTGTAAATGTATGGTCTTTTGTTAAATCAAGACCTGTTACTGTATAAGTTGTTTCAGCCGTTGTATAATCGCCGTTTACCGGATTGAAGTCCTTACCTTCCGGTACAACCGGTGTTCCGTCAACATATACACGGTATCCGCCGACTGCGGTGTCATCTGTTGCTGCTGTCCATGTAAGAACAACATCGTTATCCTTTACTTCTGCCGTTACTTTTGCATTTTCTGCGAATACCGGCGCTTTGTAATCATAGCTGCCAAGTGTTGTAATCTGTGCCTGTGGGTACTTGTATTCAACCCCTGCATCTGTAAATGCAACGATTTCAACGGTATTTTCTGTACCCGGTGTCAGTCTGCCAATCTGCTTTGATACGGTTTCTGCCGTTGCAAATTTCGGAATCTGATAGTTATAAACTGTATTGACAAGCTTTCCGTTTGCGTAAATCTTATAACCTCTGATTCTTGCATCACTTGAACTGATTGCTGTCCATGTTCCCTGTGCATGTGTATAAACTGCACTTGCAAGTTCTGATGTCACATTTTCCGGTGCTTCAATATCTGCTGTATCTTTTTCACCGTCTACAGTAACAGTTACTTCGCCGAGTAATGTTTTATTCTGTCCTGTAACACTCATGCTGTTTGCATTGTCACCTTTTTCACTTACATATACTTTAAATGTATAAGTTACACCGGATGATAATCTGTCCATAATGGTTTCTGTTCCTGTAATACCATCTGTAATATCAACCTTTTCACCATCTACATAAGTATCTACACCGTAGAATACTTCTTCTGCTCCATTCTCAACCGCATTCCATGAAAGCTTTACCTGACGTCCGTCAGAAGCCTTGGCGGTCTGTGCCTGTACTGCTGTCTGCGCTGCTGTACCGGCTGTCTTTGTAGCAAATGTAATCTTTAAAATATTTGCTGTTGCGCCGTTTGCATAAATGTAATAGGTCTTTCCAGCCTGTACCTGTGCAGTTAATGTTTCATATTTTGCTGCTGTATCCTTTGCATTGGTATTCTGATAGTCTACAACAACTTTACCATCTGAATCCACTACATAAAATCTCTTGGTTGCAAGCGTCTTCTGGTCAATGCTTAATACGCCGTCTTCTGCAGCTTCATATGTAAGGAAGCATCCTGATACCGGAATGGTTCCCTTAGACTGTGTTTTACCGTCTGAATCCATTGCCTTCGTCTTACCGGACACGACATATTCTGTTCCGACCGGCCATACAGCACCTTCACCTGTTGTATCGGCTTCTGCTACTGTTGCAGTCTTCCAGCCGCCATTTGCATCATTGGCATCTGCATGTGCTGTCAGTCCGTTGGCAGTTGTTGTAGCTGCTGCAATTGCCGCTGCATCCCATGCTGCCTTAACGGTTGTTTCTTCACCTTCTCCACCCGTAGAACCTGAATCCGGTTCTGTAACAGCCGGAACAACTTCTGCCTTTACGGTTGAATCCTTTACAGTAATACCTGACATCATGTTCTGCATCTTATCGGTGCAGTTGTTGACTGAATCCCATGTTGTACCCTGGAATACAATGTCTTTGCAATACTGCATATTATTCCATGTCTTATCCGTCTTTTTATCTACTGCCTTCTTTGCATAAGATACGGTCTTAAAGTTATAGAATACTGAATTTTCACAGCCGATTAATGATTCCCAGCCGTTCTTATTCTTAAAGCCGCCATTTGTTCCGACATTACCAAAGGTAATATCCTGGAAGTATAAGTGGCTGTGTGTATGCCATGGTTTCTGTGGATTGCTGACCGGATCAACATCTGCAAGTACCTGTACGGTATTATACTGTACGCCGTATACGGACACATTGTACGATGCAAAGTTGTAGAATTTTCCGATTTCTGCAAATTCTGTTGTAGATGCACTGTTTGGGTCACTGTAGCTTGTTGTGAGTACCCATGCCTGCTGTGTATCTGCAACTGCGCAGTCACGCATTGTAATGTTGGCAATAAAACCACCGTTCGTCGGTGCAGATTTGAAACGGAATGCCATATCAATGTGGTTCATGACGGTATCTTCAAATAATACGTCCTGAATACCGTTTCCTGTGTGTGAACCTGCTGCCAGACCGCCGTGACCTTCACGAAGGAAGTTATTAAACATCCAGATTTCTGAATTGGTCTGAATATCGCTGTCTCTTGCGCCTTCACCAACAGATGCACCGAAACCTAAGTTATCATCACCTGTATCTGTAAAGTTGTTCCAGCAGATTACATTCTGTGAACAGCCAAATCCAAGTCCGTCACCGTTGTTGCCGTCATAAGAGAATACCTTGACATTTTCTGTTGAAATATTTCTGGAATCCAGAATATTAACAGAGTGGTTTGCCGGATTTTCAACGGTAATGTCACCTACATAAACGTTGCTGACATTTCTCATAATTAACAGGCTGGAACGTGTCGCATAAGCATTGGTAATATCTGCCTTTTCAATACCTGCATTATTTCCCGTTTCTACGTCGATAAATTTATCCTTTCCGTTTTTATCAACCTTACCGTTATCTGCCAGATCTTTTTCAATATAGCCTGACAGCGAATTAATCAGTTCATCGGAATACTTTCTTGAACCGTCTTCGTTTGTGAGGTTGGCAAGATATTTCTTTGCAGAATCGGCAGCCTGGATACCATAGTAATAAACCTTTGTATTACTGCCGCCCATGTATCTTGGCAGACCATAGTTTTCTGTATCTGACGGATCACCTGCCTGCGTATTTACACCGGTATTGGAGGTGTAACCGTCTTCATACATTTTATCGCCTACACCATACTTCCAGCCGTTGCCGTAAAGTGTACCGTTACCGGTAATACGGATATTCTCAAGCGGAGCATTTTCATCGGCACTTGTGGCATTCAGTAAGCCCCAGCCTCTTGTATCGGTGTAGAACGGATACATTAAGAAACCGATTTCAAAATGGTCACTGTTTGGTGATGCCCAGAGTGTACCGTCTAATTCTACTGTAATGTCACTCTTTAACCAAAGTGCACCGGATACAAAGACCTTTCCGTCCTCAGCCTGCGGAATCACAACCTTTCCGCCCGGTGTACAAGCATCAATTGCTGCCTGGATTGCTTTTGTATTCTTTTCTACGAGTGCATTGACTTCATCATTATAAGAAGTGTAACCTTCTGTTGCCACTGCACCATAATCTAAAATGTTAAACTCCTCCGGCTTAACTGTCGTTTTCTGACTGATTTCCTTTGCCGTTCCGAGTTCTTTTCCGTCCTTATCAACTGCAACAACCTTAAAGGTATACTCTGTGTCAGGTGTAAGACCTGTTGCACGATAAGAATGAATATCCACATTTACCATATCTACGTCACTATTGGTTTCATAATATTCATAGAAGGATTTCATATATGTATCTGCCCATTTGGCATTTTCTTCATAATTCTTTCTTGCTGTTCCATCAAGTGTGCCGTTGACGTAAACGTTATAATCTGCTACATTATCATATTTTTCCGGCTTATCCCATACAAGTGCGATGCTTGTATCGTCATATGCCAGTGTTGGAACCTGTAAATTACTGATGTCACTGCTTCCCGTTGTCTTGTCAAATAAAGGGTTCTCCAATTCCTTTGTACCAAAACTATCATCAGAAATCACATTAAAGACTTCACTGTTGACATATTTGTTATGTCCGTCGGTTGTCGGCAGTCCCGCTGCATTTGCTGACAACCCCTGAAAACTGATGGAACCGACTGTCATCGCAGTCGTAAGTCCGACAGCCATCATTTTCTTCAAGCTTCTTCTCATAGCACTCCTTTCTTATCTGCGCCCAGCCACAGATAATCCCAATACATTCTATATTCCACTTAAAAAAATGCTTATGCAAAACCTACATTACAATATTTTCAGGAGTTTTTTGAAATACTTTTGCATAAACATTTTATCTAAGTTCTTTATTAAAGTAACATTTTACAGGCATTTAGTCAATGATACTTTGGTATCGTCTTTTATTTTTGTGTATTTTTGATAAGTTTATGTTCATTTTGTTAAGTTTTCGACATTTTTTTGTGCATTTCGTATGCCAAAACCCGACAAATAAAAAAAAGCAGACAGATTCTTTTCAAATCTGCCTGCGGGCTTTTGGTTCTAAATTCCTATTTTTGTGCCAGCAATATAAGAAGCTGCGTGATTTTTTCCATAGATTCTACACAACAGTATTCATACCGTCCGTGAAAATTGTGACCGCCTGCGCACAGATTCGGACACGGAATGCCCATAAAGGAAAGTCTTGCGCCGTCTGTTCCGCCCCGTATCGGCTGGATATGCGGTTCAATGTCCAGCTTTTTCATACATGTCTTTACATTTTCTATTAAAAACAGATACGGTTCAATTTTTTCTTTCATATTGTAATACTGGTCCGTGATTTCTGCCGCAAAAAACGCTCCACCATGTCTTTCATTCAGTTTACTGCAAATGCTTTCCACCAGCTGCTTTTTCTTTTCAAACTTTTCACGGTCATGGTCACGGATAATATACGATAACTGTGCCGCTTCCACACTGCCGTGCATGTCGGTCAGATGGAAAAAGCCCTCATAGCCGCTTGTACGTTCAGGACATGCCTGCTTTGGCAGTTCACTGTGAAATTCCATTGCCATAACTGCGGCATTTTTCATCTTATCCTTGGCATCTCCCGGATGAACGCTTCTTCCGGTTACATGAATCACTGCCTTCGCCGCATTGAAGTTCTCATATTCCAGCTCGCCGAGTGCCCCGCCGTCAACAGTATAGGCATAGTCTGCACCGAACCGCCCCACATCAAAATGGTCCATGCCGCCGCCCACTTCTTCATCGGGGGTAAATGCAATGGCAATATCCCCGTGTACGATCTCCGGATGGCTGCACAGCTGTTCTGCCATCGTCATAATCTCTGCCACACCGGCTTTATCGTCTGCGCCAAGCAGTGTTGTACCGTCTGTCGTAATCAGCGTTTGTCCGGTATACTGCACAAGCTCCGGAAATTCTTCCACCGATAAGACAATATTTTTGTCTTTATTTAACACGATGTCTTTGCCGTCATACTGACGGATAATCTGCGGTTTTACATCCGCTCCCGATACTTCGGGAGAAGTATCCATATGTGCAATAAATCCAAGCACCGGCACTTTTTCTCCATCTGGCCTGTTGGATAAAATCTTTGCATAGACATAACCGTACTGTTCGTCAATTTCTACCTGCGGCACGCCCATCCGGCGTAATTCCTCCACTAGCATTTTTGCAAGTACCTTCTGCTTTTCTGTACTCGGAAACGTGTCTGAAGCCTCATCGGACTGCGTATCTACTGCCACATATTTTAAAAAACGCTGCGTAACCCGCTCTTTCATTGCTGTATCTGCCCCTTTCTGTCTTTTATATTATTCGTTATACTGCACCTCTCCTGTTTCGGGATTGACTGAAATCCCATTGACTTCCAGATGCTCGTCAATCTGAATGACCAGGTACTGCTTTCCTTCGATTTCCATGGTTTCAACCAGGTCGGTTCTTTCAGGATTGACCTTTACCACAACATCGGGTGTCTTTACCTCAAACTTGCGTGTTTCCGCAATGTTTGCTGCCATCAGCCGTGTATTTTCTCCTATCGCCTGCTCAAAATGTTCCTCAAAATCCTGTAAACGTTCTTCTTTTACACCGCTTTTTTCCAGCAAATCCCGCATCTCGGTCTTATCAATTGTCACCGGTTCAGGATTTCCTTTCTGTTCCTGAATCATCTCATTAAGATTCTCATGAATATTTTTAATTGTTTCATAATTACATTCTTCGCCCAGTGTTTCTTCTACCAGCACCTGAAAATTCTCCTTCTGGCTGCCTGCAGAAAGCGGCACTTCACAGTTTAAAACCTGTGCCAGAAACAGCTGTTCAAACGCATTGGCATCCTTTGAATAATATAACACGCCTTCCCCGTCTTCACTCCTGTTATTAAATGCCGGAAATAAAAATCCGATATCCGGCAAATCCACCATGTGATTTTGCTGCTGGTCATGAAAGGCATGGTCTTCTTCAAAATATCCCAGTCCCGGTTTTGAAAGCGATACATGACAGATACTGCACAGCAGATAACTGTACACCTCATCTGATGCATCTTCCATGTCAATGCCGTCACTGGTCCGTCCCGGCACGTCATACACCTGATTAATCAGCAGAATCAGATAATTTCCCGGATGACTGTATGATTCAATGACTTTATCATAAAATTTTTCAAGCAGGGCATCATCTTTTAATTCGCTGTCGCGCAGCTGATATAAAAAGGTTCTCGCGCCGCCGTCTGCATAGGAATCCATGGTAAAACGCATATCCAAAAGATTCTTGCCCGGTGTTCCCGACAATGTCTTTCTAAAAATATCGAAGTATTTATGTTTTTCTTCCTCCGGCAGATTTAAAAACGTCTGGTTAAACCGTGCCACTTTTTCCTTGTCACCGTTGACATAACAGCCACACAGTCTTAAAATACCACACTCTTCCAATGTATATTGTGATTTAATTTCATTAATCTCTTTTTTAATCATTTTGTACTCCATTCCGATGTATTCTTTTTTACATTTTTTTTAATAATCTCCATTCCACAGGCATTTTAATGCCTGCGGAATCGCGAGCCAAATCTTATTTGGCTCTGCGATAAAAAGCAACTTTGTGATGCTTGCGGCACAAAGTGCTGTGTGAAAAATAAGCGCATCAGCGTTATTTTTCACACTAGCCTGCTTTTTAAAAATCTGCAATGTACTTTTTTTAATACTTTGTAGATTTTATTTGACATTTGGGCATGATAAGTATATAAATAAAAAGTTCTGTTACTTAGAACTTTACGAAATCAGTTCGCTTCTCAACATTGAAGGAGGTAAGGAAATGAACTCAGACAAGAACACTTTAACGTACCATATTCTTTTAAAAACAACAGACAATGCGGTAAAATTCGTAAACACAATTAACACGCTTGACGGTTATTTTGACATTTGTATGGGAAGTTATTTCTTCGATGCAAAATCAATGCTTGGCATTTTAAGTATGGATCCGCGTCGTGTCATGACACTTCGCGTCGTACGAAATGACCACAGCACCGATGAGCTTGAAACATTACTGAGACCATTTTGCGCATAAATATACGTCTGTAAAAAATTTCAGGGGAATCTCTTAAAGTTCCCCTGATTTTTATTTTTAAAACAGTTTATTAAATGTTTCTTCCAGTTTCTCTCCTACGCTGATTACACCGTTTTCCAGCGTTTTTCCGGCATTGATAACCTTTTTATCAATTTCATTTTCCCTGATAAAATTCTCTGTTTTGTGAACCGCTTCTTCCGCTTTTTTATCCAGTTCTTTTTCCTTTGCATAATCATGCACTTTATCTGCTGCATTATTGGCTGCATCTACGGCTTTTCCCACACCACGCAGTACTTTTTCTTTATTAATCAGTCCCATAACTGCCTCACTTTCTGCCTGCAATCTGCATAAAACTTCATATTCAAATTCTAAAAATAGTATACGCAGCTTTGTCCTGCTCATGCAATGATTATACCACTTTCCTTGATTTTCCGATACATTTTTTTCTACTTATAATCGTGAAGAAGTTTCATACACTATTTTTGTAACCTCATCACTTGTTTTATAAAAATGGAGATTAGTGTAAAAAATCACACTGCTGTGCTGATTTTTTACACGGCACTTTGTGCCGCAGGCATCACAAAGCTGCCCTTATCGCAGAGCCGAATCTGACATTTGACTCGCGATTCCTCCGGCATTAAAATGCCTGCGGAATGGAGATTGGTGTGAATATGAATAAAGAAAAAAACGGCAGTATCCTCCCGATAATGGCAATGGACAGCATTTCCGATGCCGGACCGGACGCTTTAAAAATTACCGGACTTGTAAAATCCGGCGGCACCGTGACCGGCTATCAGCTTTCTGACGGACGGATCGTATCAAGGGAATCCGGTGTTGAACTTGCAAAAGAAAACCAAATTCAGGGTGTCGGCGTTGCCCACAACAAAGATACGGAATATTTAAAATCTATCCCTGACGGCACACAAGACAACAATTTAAGCCACCTTCCGACCGTACACGGATAACAAAAAATGCCTTGCGGCTTGTGGCAAGGCATTTTTTACATATTGTTTGTTCTGACGCGTTCTAAAAATGCGGCATCAAATTTTGAATTCAGCTCTTTATTAAAGGAAAGATATTCTTCCTTAATGGCGCTGTCCGCTATTTCATCATTGCTGCTGTATTCCAGACCATCTATAAACAGTGCTGCAATACAGGCGATATCCCGGTACTGCGCATTCTCCAGATACACCGTATAGGTATCCAAGTGGCTTTTTACTTCTGTCGGCTTATGCACAATCGCCGCCGTCTGTCCGTCCTGATATAAACAAAGATAATGCTGGTCCGTTCCCAGTCCGATTTCATACAGCTGATACTCTCTATCGTAAAACTGTATTTTATAATAGTCATATCCCACGGATACAAACAATATCCTTTTCTGACAGACCTCTGCCGTATAAAGACCGCCCACCGGCCGGTTATGCTCTAAAATGCTATACATCAGTTCATTCTTTTCGCCTTCTCTTTCCTGTAAGACCGGCTCAAAGGACAGCGTATACGCATTTTGTCCCGCAAATACGATTTCCGTGGAAATGTGATTCAGCGATGTGCATTTTGCCAGCGTTTCCCCTGTGGCAGTATCTTCGATTTCAAATTCCGGCTCGGCACCAAACTGTGTCTGCTTAATATTTAGAATCATAATCCTCCAAAAATGAATGTTTCTGACCATTTTGTTTATAGGCAACAATAGTATTCAGATTAACATTTTCCACGCTCCGGAAAATGTTCTTTTCAATGTACGGGCTTTTCGCACTTAATTCTTTAATCAGCGCCTTAATTTCCGCACGCTTTGAACCTTTCTCCGTTCCGCCGCAGGAAGCACAGCTTTCCGTAAAGCGGCATGCACACTGGATAAACTGTAAATGATTGTAATCTCTCCAGCGGATAATATCTTCTTCGCGCACCAGATATAACGGACGGATTAACTCCATGCCTTCAAAATTCGTACTGTGCAGCTTTGGCATCATGGTCTGAATCTGTGCCCCGTAGAGCATACCCATTAAAATGGTTTCGATAACATCATCAAAGTGGTGTCCCAGCGCAATCTTGTTACAGCCAAGCTCTTTTGCCTTGCTGTACAGGTAGCCGCGGCGCATACGCGCACACAGATAGCACGGTGACTGTTCCTCTGATGCAACAATATCAAAGATTTCCGATTCAAATACCGTAATCGGCACATTTAAAAACTGTGCATTGTCTAAAATAACCTGATAATTAAACGGATTGTAGCCCGGATTCATTACCAGATATACAACTTCAAAATTCTGCTGTCCGTGGCGCTTTAATTCCTGAAAAAGCTTTGCCATCAGCATAGAATCTTTTCCGCCTGAAATGCAGACTGCAATCTTGTCGCCGTCTTTAATCAGTTCATACTCATTAATCGCCTTTGTAAACGGCCGCCAGATTTCCTTTCGGAACTTCTTTACAATACTGCGTTCCACATCGGCACAGCACTGTTCCTTTAAATCCTCCTGACGCATAACTGTGCGAAGCTTTAACCGCAGATATGCACGGAATCCGTCCTGTATACTGTATACTTCATAGCCTTCTTTTTCAAAATCCTCTGCCAGTGCATCACTTTGCTGTCCTGTATGGCACAGCAGGTAAACAGGTGTCTGATCCTTTGTGAGTTCTTTTATCTGCTGTTTGAGCGTTTCACTGTCCATATGAAGGGCTCCGGGCATCGTTTCCTTGTCAAACGCTTCTTTTTCCCGGATATCTATTACCAGTTTTTTTCTGGTATCCGCTTCGTATTCTTCCATTGTTTTCCGAAACATACTTACTCCTTACATTTGCAATTATCCACTTATCATACCACTGTGCCGGAAATAATTCAATATTACTGTACGGAAATCACCTTGTAATCCTGTGCTTCCACAGCTTCTTTTAATGCTTCATCCGAAACGGCACTTTCTAAGGTAACAACAGCTGTTCCCGCTTCATGGCTGACAACTGCTTCTTTGACTTCCGGAAGGGCTTCGAGTGCCTTCTTTACTCTTGCCTCACAGTGTCCGCACATCATTCCTTCGATTGTTAATGTTTTTTCCATTTTCTTGTCCTCTACTTTCTTTTTTGATTTTATTTTTTTATCTTTTTCTGCATTGTGTACAGAGAAAAGATTTAAGCGTAACGCATTGGTTACTACGCAGAAGCTTGATAAGCTCATTGCCGCAGCACCAAACATCGGATTTAACTTCCAGCCAAAGAACGGAATCCATACGCCCGCCGCCAGCGGAATTCCGATGACATTATAAAAGAATGCCCAAAACAGGTTTTCATGAATGTTTCTAAGCGTTGCACGGCTTAAACGGATTGCCGCCGGAACATCGCTTAAACGGCTTTTCATCAGTACAACATCTGCCGCGTCAATTGCAATATCCGTTCCCGCACCGATTGCAATACCGATATCGGCTCTCGTAAGCGCCGGTGCATCGTTAATGCCGTCACCGACCATTGCAACCCTGCCGTCACGCTTTAAGCGGCTGATAACGCTGTCTTTTCCGTCCGGCAGGACATCTGCGATAACCTCATCTACGCCTGCCTGTGCGCCGATTGCCTTCGCCGTCCGTTCATTGTCGCCTGTCAGCATAACAACACGGATTCCCATGTTCTGTAACTGTCTGACGGCTTCCGGGCTGTCTTCCTTGATAACGTCCGCAACCGCAATGATTCCAAGCAGTTTGTCGTCCTTTGTAAAAAACAGTGGTGTCTTTCCCGCATTTGCAAGCTTTTGTGACTGCTCCTGCATTTCCTGTGAAACCGCGGTGCGGGTACTGATAAATTTGTAATTACCGCCTGACAATACCGCATTTTCATATTCTGCCGTCAGTCCGTTTCCCGGAAGTGCCGTAAAGTTATTCACTTCAAAAATATCTGTCTGCGCTGCTTCGGCATATGCCAGTACTGCCTTTGCCAGCGGATGTTCGCTCTTTTTTTCCAGTGCATACGCAAATGAAATCAGTTCTTTTTCCGTGACACCTTTATTGCAGATAACGTCTGTGACCTTTGGTTCACCGGTTGTAATGGTTCCGGTCTTATCCAGTGCCACAATCTCAATCTTTCCCGCTTCTTCCAAGGATACCGCCGTCTTAAATAAGATACCGTTTTTTGCGCCCATGCCGTTGCCTACCATAATCGCAACCGGCGTTGCCAGTCCTAATGCACACGGACAACTGATAACCAGCACGGAAATTCCTCTTGCCAGTGCAAATCCCACACTCTGTCCCGCAAGCAGCCACACAATGATGGTTACTGCCGCAATCGTAATAACTGCCGGTACAAAGATACCGGATACTTTATCGGCGACCTTTGCAATCGGTGCTTTTGTTGCCGCCGCATCGCTGACCATCTGGATAATCTGTGACAGTACCGTATCTTCCCCGACTCTTGTCGCTTCACATTTTAAATAACCGGACTGGTTGATTGTTGCCGCGGATACCAGATCGCCTGCCGCTTTATCCACAGGAATACTCTCTCCTGTCAGTGCCGATTCATTAACTGCACTGCTGCCTTCCAATACTTTTCCGTCTACCGGAATATTTTCTCCCGGACGTACAATAAAGATGTCGCCTTTCTGTACCTGCTCAATGGAAACTTCCGTTTCCACACCGTCTTTTAACAGCACTGCCGTTTTCGGTGCTAACTTCATCAAACCCTTTAAAGCATCGGTTGTTTTCCCTTTAGAATGGGCTTCAAGCATTTTACCGACCGTAATCAGTGTCAGAATCATTGCTGCCGATTCAAAATAAAATTCGTGCATGTAGTGCATAACACCGTCCATATTGCCATGCACCTGTGCATCAGTCATGGCAAACAGCGCATATGTGCTGTATACAAATGCCGCAGCCGAGCCTAATGCCACGAGCGTATCCATATTCGGTGCTTTGTGAAACAGGCTCTTGAAGCCGCTGATGAAAAACTTCTGGTTAATCACCATCACCGCAATCGTTAAAAGCATCTGAATCAGTCCCATGGCGATATGGTTATCGGCAAGCACCGCCGGAAGCGGCCAGCCCCACATCATATGCCCCATGGAAAAATACATCAGGACAATTAAAAATATCAGCGATGACAGCAGTCTTTTCTTTAAAACGGGGGTTTCCCTGTCTTTTAACAGCTCCTCATCACCAAATGAACTGCCAGCCGCCGAACTGCCGTTTTTGGTGTTTTCTGCCGCTTTGCTTCCCTTTTTGGAAGCGCCGTATCCGGCATCTGTGACGGCTTTTACAATATCCTGTTCCGATGCCGTGCCTTCTACGCCCATTGAATTGGTCAGAAGACTTACGGAACACGATGTTACGCCCGGCACTTTGGATACGGCTTTTTCCACACGCGTACTGCATGCCGCACAACTCATGCCTGTTACTGTATACTGTTCCATTTTATTATTCCCTCCAGTCTTTATGATATCCGGTGGGTAGAAGTAAAAACCTTGCGCCCCGGCACCATTTTATTCGCTTTATTCATGTTATTTATATCTTTTGTTACTTCATTAATTTCTGCAAAACTTTTACAAGCTCGTCTACCGTTTCTTCTTTTCCTGCACGGATATCATCTGTGACACAAGTCTTGATGTGATTGGCAAGCAGCACTTTATTAAAGCTGTTCAGCGCCGCATTGGCTGCGGCTACCTGAATCAGAATATCCGGACAATACGCGTCTTTTTCAACCATACCTTTGATTCCGCGAATCTGTCCTTCAATCCTGTTTAAACGGTTAATTAAATCCCGGTACTCTTTTTCAGAACGTTCCTTATGCTTATGACAACAGCACATTTCTTCTTCCTGCATATTTTCTCCATTTCTACTACAATATATTTGAACTTTATTTTTAATCACATATTATACCCCTGTGGGGTATATGTCAAGTTCATTTTAAAAAAACGCAGAAGTGACAGTTTTCTTGCGTACTATCACTTCTGCGGCTTCTATGTTTTTTATTTTTACAAACTTTTTATTTAGTTGGTGTTCCATTCTTCAATCACGCAGGTGTGATGCTTCTTTTCCTTTCTTTCAGCATCGTAATTAATACCGACCAGTAAAATTTTATCACTATACCCTGTCAATGCCCCGTGATATCTGTTTTCTTTAATCTGCGCAATTGCAGAATCGGCAGATTTGTTGTGCTTTAACTCCACGACCATTGCCGGTCTGTGTCCGGCATTGGCTCTCGGAATAAACACAAAATCCGCAAAGCCTTTCCCTGCCGGCATTTCCCGCACAATGTTGTAATACGCCGGTGCCGTAAAATATGCCATGGTAAGCACACAGCTTAATGAATTTTCATCGTTATATTTAAGGACTGACGTGTAAGTGTCGTGGGCAAGTTCTACGAGTTCTGCCACCTTCTCACTGTCCCCTTTTATCGTTGCCAGTAGTAACCGGTCACACTTTGCAATGGATTCTGCCACCTCTTTCCAGCTTCCGGTACTCAATGCCGCCTGATAAGCTTTCTTTACTTCATAATTCGGTATATAAGCACTTTCTTCTTCCCTGTCATAGCCCAGATATCCTAAATGAATCAATGCCGTCAGTGCTTCGTCCTTTGATGAAACCGTAAAAAGGTCATTTTGGAAGGTTTCGGTATTGACATAAACCTTTCCCCCGGAAAGCATCGTCATCACATCGTCTTTTAAGCCTGCATAATTCATTGTAATAAATGTATTAATAGAGGCAAATGAAGACGTGTTTTTCCAGTATGAATCAAAGTCCTGCTGGGCCAGTGCCATGGACACCGAATTCGGATTGTACATATGCATTCCGTCAATCAGATAGCCGTTGTACCATGCTTTCATGCTTTCAAAATCCATGTCAAACCTTTCACAAAGCACTTTCACTTCATCTTCCGTAAATCCATAATACTGCGTAATCGGCTTTGATTTTAACATCGTATATTCGCTGAAATTATTCAGCGCCGATTCGTCTTTAATTTTCTTAATCGGAAGGATTCCCGTAATGTATGCTAGTGCCAGAAATGCTTTGGATTCTTCCGACTTAAACAAGGAATGAAGAAACTGCAGATATTGGTGAACCAGTTCTTTATCCTCGCTGTTTCGGATAACGCAGTCCCACTCGTCAATGATAATGACAAACGGGGTCTTGGTCTTTTGATATATCATCATTAAATTATAGCTTAAACTGTCTTCGTAATTTAACTCATCTCCAAAGACTTGCTTAAAATCCTTATAAATGTATTCCACGATTTTTTCAGTAATATTTCCCTTGTAAGAATCCCAAAAAGTTGAAATATCCAGATGTATCACATTGTACCGGTTCATATATTTCTTATAATCCGGATTCTGAGCGATCTTGGTATCTTCAAAAAGCTTTTCCGAATCGCTTCCAAGGCTGTAATACGCATCGATCATACCCGCCGCGTGGGATTTGCCGAACCGTCTGGCATGGCTGACGGCAAGACAGTTCCTTGGCGTTCCAATCAGCTCATTCAGATCATTTAACAGCCCGGTTTTATCCACGTATATTTTATAATTTTTATCTTTCGCAAAACTTTCATTCCCCGGATTAAAATATACGCCCATTTACAATGTCACCCCTTTCCATTATAGTTTACTTTATTACCGTTTTTCTATTTGTTAATTAATATTTTAACATATTTTCATTTACAGGTCTATGAACATTCCCGAAACCTATTAAAAATTTCCCAAAAAAAATTGACAAATTCATTTTTTATGCTATGATAACAGACAGAGTGTTCGTCAGTAAGACCGCACGAAGGGGTACACCACCGCGGGTGTAGCTTTCCTTTCGTGCGGTCTTTTTTTATTTTATAACAAGACTTTTACCCGGATATGCCGGACACATCAGCGGGTTATCAAATCTACAGACAGGAGGGTTTTCCATGATTCAGATTAACGGAAACGAAGCCATGCAGGCAGACGGCATGAGCATTGCAGATTATCTGCAGTCCGAAGGATATGTGCTGTCCCACATTGCCGTTGAGCGGAACGAAGTGATTGTCAGCAAAAAAGATTATACCGATACACGGATTCAGGACGGCGATGTTATCGAAATCGTGCAGTTTATGGGCGGCGGCTGATAAACATTTTCACAACACGGCTAAATTCTAAATTAAAATAGAGCAGTCAGACTGCTCGGAAACGGAGAAAAATTATGATTGAAAATGATACATTTACATTGGGAGGACATACCTTTTCTTCCCGCTTTATCTTAGGTTCCGGTAAATACAATCTGGATTTAATCCGCGCAGCCGTATCCGATGCCGGTGCGCAGATTATCACGCTGGCTGTCAGACGTGCCAATACCAAAGACAGCGAAAATATTCTGGACTATATCCCGGAGGGTGTCACACTGCTTCCGAATACGTCCGGTGCCAGAAATGCCGACGAGGCTGTCCGCATTGCGCGCCTTGCACGGGAAATGGGCTGCGGTGATTTTGTCAAAATCGAAATTATGCACGACTCTAAATACCTGCTTCCTGACAACTACGAAACGATTAAGGCAACTGAAATTCTTGCAAAGGAAGGCTTTATCGTTATGCCGTATATGTACCCTGACTTAAATGCCGCCAGAGATTTAGTCAATGCAGGCGCCGCTTCCATCATGCCGCTTGCCTCTCCGATTGGCTCTAATAAGGGACTTGCAACCAAAGAATTTATTCAGATTTTAATTGATGAAATTGACCTCCCGGTTATCGTAGATGCCGGTATCGGAAAGCCTTCACAGGCATGTGAAGCTATGGAAATGGGTGCCGCCGCTATCATGGCAAATACCGCGATTGCAACTGCCGGAAATATTCCTGAAATGGCAAAAGCTTTCGGTCTTGCAATTGAAGCCGGACGGCGTGCCTACCTTTCCGGTCTTGGACGTGTATTAAATAAAGGCGGCGAAGCTTCCGATCCGCTGACCGGATTTTTACATAACTAATTTTTAGAAAAGAGGTCTTATTTTATGGACACCAATCAAAAGGAAAATGATTTTATTATTCAGAACGGCAAATTAAGTCCTGCCGCTTTAAAA
Organism: Lachnospira intestinalis; assembly: GCF_040095895.1. Classification (NCBI taxonomy): domain Bacteria; kingdom Bacillati; phylum Bacillota; class Clostridia; order Lachnospirales; family Lachnospiraceae; genus Lachnospira; species Lachnospira intestinalis. Next base: position 17,554 of record NZ_JBBMFS010000004.1, on the reverse strand, counting down.
CGAAAAACAGAACTGGAAAATAATCCGGCTTCCCGTACAGACCACATGGCATATCTGCCGGACATGGAGCAGATTTCCTCCGATATCCGTGATAAGGTGCTTGCTGCCATGAACGCTTATGAGCCGGACAAATACACGGCGCGCGATGTCTTAGCTGCACTTTCCCACGACCGCTGCAGCATTGAGGACTTTAAGGCACTGCTCTCCCCTGCCGCAGAACCGTTTCTGGAAAAAATGGCACAGCGCGCCGAGCGTGAAACGCGTAACCACTTCGGTAATTCTACCTACATTTTCACACCGCTGTATATTGCAAATTACTGTGAAAATTACTGTGTTTACTGCGGTTTTAACTGCTATAACGATATTCACAGAAAACAGCTTTCCATGGAAGAAATTGAGCATGAAATGAAGGTTATCGCCGATTCCGGCATTGAAGAAATTCTGATGCTGACGGGTGAGAGCAAATCAAAGAGCAGCATTACCTATATCGGCGATGCCTGCCGTCTTGCCAAAAAATATTTCAGAAATGTGGGTCTTGAAATTTATCCGTGCAATACAAAGGATTACGCTTATCTGCATGAATGTGGTGCAGACTATGTGACTGTTTTTCAGGAAACTTATAATGCCGACAAATATGAAACGCTTCATCTCATGGGACACAAACGTGTCTTCCCATACCGCTTTGAAGCACAGGAGCGTGCTTTAATGGGCGGTATGCGCGGTGTCGGATTTTCCGCTCTGTTAGGTCTGTCTGACTTCCGTAAGGATGCGCTTGCCACGGCACTGCACGTATATTATCTCCAACGCAAATATCCGCATGCGGAAATGTCTTTGTCGTGTCCGCGGTTACGACCGATTATTAATAATGAAAAAATTAATCCGCTGGATGTACATGAAAAACAGCTCTGTCAAGTTTTATGTGCATACCGCATTTTCCTGCCGTTTGCCGGAATTACCGTATCATCAAGGGAATCCGCTTCTTTTAGAAACGGTATTATTAAGATTGCCTGCACCAAGGTATCTGCCGGTGTCAGCACCGGTATCGGCGACCATGAAGCCAAATATGAAGGCAGTGAAGAAAAAGACTGCGGTGACGAGCAATTTGAAATTGCCGACACCCGCAGCTTAAAACAAATGTATGACGATATTAAACAGCAGGGTTTGTGGCCTGTCTTAAATGATTATCTGTATGTGTAGTACCTACGGATACACCGGTACTTTCCGACAGGAAAGCATTTTTCCAATCTTCCTGTATATCATCTGTTTCGTCTGCCGGTTCGGCAGACGAAACTTTTTTAGTCTGTTTTTTCTTTTCGGCATCTTCCTTTGTTTCGGGAAGTTCCTGATAATCCGATGTTTTCTTAAACTCCTTTAAAACATCATCATATGCGGCATACAGCATCTGCTTTGCCGGGTCATCATCACTGATATGAAACATCGCTTCACTGTAAACGTCCTGCACTTCCTCTTTTGAATGACAGTGCTTGATTCGCTCCTCCAGTGCCTGCCGCTGAATCTGCACCCGCTCCACATACGGATACAATGCCGGATAATGAATTTTGATATAACGCATTTCCTCAGCCGACAGCTTCTTGCCGGAATACACTTTATTCATTACTTTTCTGTCATAAGAGCTTTTTTGTGCATCTGTCATACCCGAAGTCGGATCTAGCATATCCTTAATTTTTTCTGTTATCGCACTGACCTGTTCATAAGCACATTTTTTTAACTGCAAACCGGCAACCCATCTGGCACTTTCCGCATCCGTAACTCCGGTCTGTCCTGTGGAAACGGTCGTCTTTTTCTTTGTTCCTGCGCTTTCTTCGGTACTTTCTACACCTGACACCTCTGTATTCTGTGTATTTTGTGCCTTGTTTCCTGCCTCTGTATTTTCTGTCTGCATCTGCACGTTGGTTTCCTGTGTATCGGTGTTTAAAACTTTAAACTGTATTGTCTGCATGGCTTTCTCCTCTTTTTTGTAAACTGCTGTTTCTGATTCTCACTTTTATATAAAAAGTATCGGCGGAAATGACGATTTTCTTGAGTTTTTACGGCAAAAGCCTTATACTTTGAAAAAACAGCTTACACAGCAGAATGGAGTTTTTTATGGATACTCAGATTCAACAAACCTTTGAACAGTTAAAACAGACCATTTCCGTTTCCACTTCCCCGTTCCATACCGCAAAAGAAGCCATGCGCAGGCTTAATGAAGCTGGCTTTGTAACACTGGACTGGGACAGCACATGGGAACTGGTTCCGGGCGGAAAATATGCCGTCTGCCCGTTTGGCACAACGGTTTTCGGCTTTCAAATCGGCACAGACCTTTCCGATACCCCGGTATGGAAGCTTTCCTCTTCACATATTGACAATCCGGGATTTCGTATCAAATACAATCCTGTCGTTTCCTCTAAAAACGGCTGCCGCTTAAATACAGAAGTATACGGCGGTGCAATTTACAGTACATGGCTTGACCGTCCGCTCTCAATTGCCGGACGGATTGCGTTAAAAAATCCACAATCTGCACACCCGCGCCTGAAACTGGTGGATTTTAAACGTCCTGTGGCAGTTTTGCCAAATCTTGCCATTCATTTAAACCGTACCATGAATGACGGTGTCGCCCTCAATGCACAGACCGATTTACTTCCAATCTGCGGCATGGACGAACACATGGACACCGATACATTTCTTCAGATTCTTGCCAATGAAACCGGCGAAAAACCGGAAGATATTTTATGCTTTGATTTGTCCGTGTACCACTATGCGGAACCGGTGCGCACCGGATTTTCCGGTGATATGTTTATGGCACCGCGCATTGACAACATTTCTTCGGTGCAGGCATGCCTGACCGGACTGATTGAAGCTAATCCGTCAGACGGTATTTCCGTGGCGGTTCTGTTTGACCATGAAGAAATCGGAAGCCGCAGTAAAAACGGTGCCAACGGCAATCTCCTTTCCTATACTTTGGAGCGTATCTGCAATGCCCTTAATATTTCAAGAGAAAACTTTTTGCAAAGCCTTGTACACAGTTATTATCTTTCTTTGGACGTTGCGCACGCGATACACCCGGCGCACCCTGAAAAATCGGATATTACATCTGCCATGCCGTTAAACCGCGGCTTTGCCATTAAGGCCTCCGCAAAACACGCATATTGCAGTGATGACGATATGACCGGCGTGATTTTACAGCTTGCCGCCCGTCATCATATTGCCTGCCAGCAAAATCATATGCGCAATGACTATCCGGGCGGCAGTACCGTCGGCCCAATGGTCGCTGCAAATCTTCCGATGTGCAGTGCCGATATCGGTATTCCAATTTATGCAATGCACTCTGCCATGGAAACTGCGGGAATGAAAGACCAGTATGACTTAGAAGCTTTTATGAAAGCATTTTATAAGGAATTGTAATGATTATAATTTACTTTTTGATATGTTTTGGGACTTTCTACATGATAATAAAACACTGTTATCGCAAAAGCAATTACAAAATGTCTTTGCGGTAACAGTCTTTATCTTATTATTTATCATATCATTTATAATATTATTCACGATGACAGACTGTCATCGTAGATAAAAGATTTAAAATATAAAATTTACACAGGAAGAATAAACCTTTTTCCGTCTATATCCGATACTTTTAACGTGACGTCATACACTTTTTGTATGAGTTCACCCGTAAGTATCTGCTGGGGACTTCCCTGTGCAATACATTTTCCGGCTTTTAACGCAACAATTTCATCGCTGTAATACAACGACTGATTGACATCATGGAGTACCATAATAATCGTAAACCCATATTCTTCATTTAACCTGCGAATCAGCCGCAGAATCTGAAGCTGATAGCGGATATCCAGATACGTTGTCGGCTCGTCCAACAGCAGAACCTTTGCATCCTGCGCCAGTGCCATTGCAATCCACACACGCTGTTTCTGTCCGCCGGAAAGCTGACTGACCGTCTTATCCTTGTGCTTTGTGGTATTGGTAATTTCAAGCGCCCATTCAATCCGCTCCATATCCTTTGCTTTGTCAAACGGAACGCCCATTTTGTGATACGGAATCCGTCCGTAAGATACCAGCTTTTCCACAGTTAAATCCGGCGGCGCCGTATTATACTGATGTACCACGGCAACCGACTGTGCAAACTGCTTCTGCCGGATTTGTGCAATATCCTCACCCTGTAATAAAATCTTTCCACCTGCCGGCTTTAAATTTTTCGTCATCAACTGGAGCAGCGTAGATTTTCCACAGCCGTTTGGTCCAATCATCGTTGTGACAATGCCTTCATGAAATGACAGATTCAGGTTGTTAAGCACCTCATGTTTATCATAGGCAAATGACAGATTTTCTATTTCAAATACGTTCTTTTTCTCTTTATTATTTTGCATATCCCTGCTTTGACCTCCTAAGCAACAAGATAAAAAACGGTCCGCCCACAACAGACATAATCACGGAAGCACTGATTTCATACGGTGCGGTAATCGTTCTTCCGACTGTATCCGCAAGAAGCAGTACGATCGCACCAAGCAGGGCTGAATACGGCACGAGCGTTTTGTGGCTGCTGCCCACCAGCAGTCTTGCAATATGCGGAACAATTAACCCCAAAAAGCTGATTGCCCCGATAACAGCTGTTGAAATCGCGGCAAGCAGTACCGCAATCACGGAAATCACCATACGGCTTTTTGCCACGGATACGCCGATAGAACGCGCCGTCTTATCCTCTAATGCCAGCAAATCGCACTGTCCCGAAACAACCACTGCGGCAATCAGTCCAACCACCACATAGCCGATTAACGTTTTAAAATCTGTCCACGTTTTCATCGTGATATTGGCATTGACAATGCTTGCCGCTCCGGAATAACTGCTGCCCGTACCTGAATTAAATGCACTCATCAGTCCCGTAAACATTGCATTGACCGCCACACCGACTAAGATAATGCGAAGCGGCGATAAACCGTCCTTCCACGACAGCACATATACCAGAAAAAATGCGGCAAGACCGCCTAAAAATGCCGCCGCCGGTGTGAAAAAGTACAATGACGGACAAAATGCCGTAAGCAGTACTGCCGTAAGGCTCGCACCCGAACTGACACCGATAATGCCGGGGTCTGCCAGCGGATTTTTCATGACGGCCTGCAAAAGCACACCGGATACTGCTGTTGCCGCGCCGCCCGCCATTGCAATAAAGATTCTCGGAAAACGCAAATCATAAATCGTTGCGACATTTTCATCATACGCGACAAACAGCCCGCTAAATAACTGTTTTGCAGACACCTTCAGACTTCCCGTATTTGCCGCCCACAAAAACAAAAGCAAGAGTACTCCTGCCGTCAAAATATAAGACAACACTATTTTTTTCTTTTCCATTTTTTTCTCTACTTTCCGCTGTATTTCCAGCATTTTAAAATAACAGTGTAAATATTGCCGTACTCTCCGGCATGTGCATAATCCCCACGGAGCAGGTCATTTTCAGACACACACTTCCGTGAAAAATCCTGCCGGAATCGCTTCCGATATTGACAAATTCAAGCACACTTGCCGGAAATGAAATCAAATCGCCGTTTCGCTGTGCTTCACAAAATTTTGACCCGTCAAAATATTTCAGACATTTAATCTTTCCGCTCATTTTTCTGCCCGTCATCGCGGAATATTTCTCGACCCGCTGTGCCTTTAACAAAATCATGCCCCTGCCGTCCGTGACCGACAGCGTACAGGGATGTATAAAGCCTTCGTTGGACATGGAAATGTTGCTGCCGTTTTTCACGGTTTCCCTGTATATAATAAACGGAAGCAGATATTGACCGTCCCGCAGTCCGTTGCACAAAATCGTGCCGTCAAACCGCTCATATGTACGGAGCAGATGCTTCATGCGGTACTGTTCTTCCATACTGCGAATCACTTCAAAAGTTTCATCCGAGCAGTACATGGATAAATACAGTGCGTCATTACATGCCTGCGCCTCTGTCACGCCTTCATAAATCAGATGATTTGTTGCAATGTCCATCCGCTCCGCGTATTTACGCGCCGTCTGTTCACCCAGCTTTTCAAGCCGCGGATGTCTTGAATCCGTGCGATTCAAATAACCGTCCTTCTCCAGCGCCGTAAATACCCGGCTCACCGTATATTTTTCTACACCGAGTGTCTTAGACAGATTGGTTACATTGCAGTTTTCCGGTGACATTTTTAATAAACTGACTAAGATTCGTATTTTTAAAAATTCTATCGAATCCAACTTTCCCACTTCCCCTCTGATTGATTATTTACTAATTTACTGATTTGCTGATTAATTAATTCGTTGATTCACTTACTTGCTGTTTATTGTTTGTTATTTGTTAGTTATTGTTTTCTGGTTGCTCGTGTCTTGTTTGCCGTCGCTACTCTCTGTTAGTTGTCGCTAATTCATGGGCAAAAAAAATTTATTACCTTTAGACTTTATATTTGTCGTCTTTTTATTTTGGTTAGCTTTGGCTAACTTCTATAGTATAAATGTCTGGGTTTGAACTGTCAATGTGCGTTTTGATAACTTTTCTCATTATGTTTTAATAGCTTTTTTATTCTGCATTTTGAGGATGGACTCTGAACAGTTACTTTAACATTAAAAATTGCCACACAAGCACTGTTTTTGTCTTTTACGACATTGACAACGCTTATGCGGCAGTTTCAGAGTTATAATTTGCAATATTCTATTATATGCTCTGTTTTATTCTGCAATTTTCTTGTCTGTTTCCAGAATATGATGTACCAGCCAGTCTGTTAAGAATGTAAGTACTTCCTGAATGACTTCCTCAGAATTTTCATCTAAATGTTCTAAATCCAGTTCATCTAACTTCTGACAGAACTGGTCATGCTGTACCTTCTGCATGAACATTCCCTTGTAATTAATGCTTTTCATATATTCTTCTTCATGCTGGAAATGAATCTTTGTATAATCTCTCAATTCATTTAAAATCTTAGCGATGTGGTCATATTTATCCGGTATAAATTCATTTTTATATAATTCATACGCTTCATCTGCGATTTCAAAAAGCTTTTTATGCTCTTCATCAATCTGGGCAATTCCTGTATAATATTCCGGTTTCATCTCGTACATTGTCTTTTCCTCCAATTCCGGCAGCTAGCAGGCTATTGATGTATTTTATGAATTTATACAGCCCGTCTTTACCTGCCTCTTGATGTTTTTATTACAATAACATAAATAGCTGGTGATGTCGAATGGTTTTTGGGGAAATATGTGAATAAGCTGTTTTTTTATTGCTACATTTCATCAAATAGCGGTTTATTCCTTGTGTTTGGGACGTTCTTGGATTTTGATACATCTCATGTTAAAGTTTATCTGTACAGTTCACCGTTGTTGAGCAGTCTTGCGACAAATTTCAAAACATCCCATGTTAAAGTTTATCTGTTTGGTCTCTTTTTCATTCGCTTTTTTAAAATATTTCAAAACATCCCATGTTAAAGTTTATCGGTCATACGCTGCGTTGGTTTCATCCTTCATTGCACCATTTCAAAACATCCCATGTTAAAATTTATCCTTGCCCTGCTCTCCGCAGTGCCTTATTTACTTTATTTCAAAACATCCCATGTTAAAGTTAATCCAATAACGGATATATCTGTTGAAAAAGTTGTGGTTAATTTCAAAACATCCCATGTTAAAGTTAATCTAACTCATACGCCTTGATACTGTCCAGCTGCTTGAATTTCAAAACATCCCATGTTAAAGTTAATCCCGTTCTGATATGCTTCTGTGTATCCTTTTTCATATTTCAAAACATCCCATGTTAAAGTTAATCATTCTCATCAAATGTATACCGTTCTTCCTGTCTGATTTCAAAACATCCCATGTTAAAGTTAATCATTCGCCGCTGTCATCGCCACCCTGATTATCTTCATTTCAAAACATCCCATGTTAAAGTTAATCAAACAGCGCTATGCTATCAGGTGCGTCATCATGATATTTCAAAACATCCCATGTTAAAGTTAATCTTGGCACGTCCTCACCTCCTATTCATCAAATGCCGATTTCAAAACATCCCATGTTAAAGTTAATCAAATAGCGCCCGTGCTGTCAATCCCCGTGCTGTAATTTCAAAACATCCCATGTTAAAGTTAATCATTCCACGTCGTCACGGTCTAAACCGCCGTTCATAAATTTCAAAACATCCCATGTTAAAGTTAATCCCGCTATTTTCAAGGACTTTTCAGCCCTAAAATGTTATTTCAAAACATCCCATGTTAAAGTTAATCCAACGTATTTCCTGCATTCCATACAATACACTATACCAGATTCCCCAGTATTTATCAACGTTTTTAAAATTTTTACCAGCCACCGCGCCATTTGCCAAAAAAATTTACAAAATCACCGCAATGCCACTGTTTTTGCGGATTCACGCAATTTTGCACTGATAGGCGGCTGGTAAATTTTCATTGTATTACAAAATCAACTGCTCACCATTTTCCCTATCCTTCTTTCCAAGCACCTCCTCGCCAAACACATTTTCATTAAACAGCTTAATAATACAGATAAAATCCTCGTCTTCCTGTATCACCTTCTTTAAATCCGTCTTCAACCCGATAAGCTTTGAAGGTGTAATCTCTCCACGAAAAACAGAATTTTGATAATGCGATAAATATTTTTTGCAAATTTTAAAGACCTTCTGCACCCGCTTTTCATTGACATCATAAAATACAAATGCGTAATTATAGTTCAATTTCTTTGCCATATACCCTCACTTCCTACCGATTATCCTTCAGCGAAAACGGAATAAATTCCTGCCCTTCTAATATATACTTAATCAATTTGTAGCAGTCCAGCTTTAATGCTGTCCGGTAAGTTACCTTTCGTTTCAGCCGGTCATGCACAAATACCGATTCCATGCGCGCTTCAAATGCTTCAATAAATATTTTTCGTCCTTCTTCATTCAACAAGCAATAATTGACTTTTTTGTCAAAATGCTTTTCAACCTGCAATTTCCGGTTATTTACTAAATCAAATATCGTCCGGTACACAATGACCGGCTTAAAAACCTCACTCATATCAAGGCTTAATGAAAAACGCCCCTCCGACGGCTCATGTAAAAAACTGATACGCTGGTCTAAATGCGTCTGATAAATCGCTGAAATCGTCTTTGCATACAATAGCGTATTTCCATAAGAAATCAACGCATTAATTGGATTATCCGGCGGTCTTTTCACCCGCTTATTCATCACAAAATCCTCCGGCAGAAAATACTGGAATGTCCCATAAAAACGCAGCCAAACTTCGCCCTCTGCCGCCATAATTTCTTTTACATTTTGCGCATTTTCCACTTTCACATAAAATTCCCTGCGAATCCAGTCTAAAACTTCCTTGACTTCCTTTTTATCATGCTTATAATAATGATACAGCACCTCGTAAATGTTCCTGCCAATTCCGCATACAATCGCTTTGGCAATTACTTCTCTGGAATTGTCATATGCCTGTACCTGTTTCACTATCAGTCTTCCGCTGTTATACTGATTTTTCGGATAAAATGTACCACTGTACCCTTCATAATAATTGAAAAAATGTACGATAACGTGATTCTGTGACAAAAAATCCAACAGCTTTGTATTTACCGTGACTTCGTTCATACAGTAAATTTCTTTCGTATTCTCGATTGGAATGTAAACATTTTTTCCGTCTTTCCGGAAACACAATGAATTGTCTTTCCTCGTCAGTTCTCCCATGGACATAATATATCTTGTACTTCCCATAATCCACCCACTTTCCGTATTCGTCAGATATAACAATACTCATAATAAGCACATTTTTTACACTTTGATTCATTTAAAACCGGCGGTATCGTATCCTGTTCCAGCAAATCCTCTATCTTGTCCACATACGTATTTAATTGTTTTTCGATTTCCGGTGTTAATTCTAAAATAAGCGTTTTAGAATCTTTTTTATTCTTTTCGACAAATTGCAGTCTGCCCTTCCGTACGATTCCTTTTATCTTTAAAACGTACAAATAATAGTAAAGCTGCCACTTGGCGGCTTCTTCGTCTGCATCCGATTTCTTGATTTCCGTCAGATATTCCGCCGTCAGCTTGTCTAATTTAATATTTTCAATCGCGATTTCCGAGTTGGAACTCCCCACCGCCTTTTCCTCATGAATTGCTTTGCCAATCCTCACATTTTCACTGTTATCCTCCAGATTCACCCGATTTCCATGCAGATAACACTGCCGCTTACAGTGAAAATAGTAATTCATCAGCGTTCCATTTACCTTCATATGAACCCCCGTTCTTACAAAATTTTATCTGTAAAATAATACGGACTACACAAATAAATTTCCCTGCGAATAAAATTTATCGGTATTTAATCTGCCATTTTCAAAATACTGCTCTGCATCTTCAATCAGATACAACTCACCGATTCTGTCATTATAATCCAGGCTATTGTCAATTTTTATCTGATAAATAAAATAACTCATCTTACTTTTCACCTCTGATAACAATATCTGTTTTTTCGCATAATTCATTGTCATATCGCTTAACAATTCCCTGTACCGCTCCCACACCTGCTTTCCGTCAATGATTTCTCCGGTATCTGTCGTAATTTCCCGTGCAAAATAGACCGACATCTTCCAGTCATCATTCTTATCAATTAATTTCATCTTTTGAGAAATCCATACAAAATCCAGCTTTTTGACATTATCCACAAAAGCTTCTATTCCATTTTCATTCTTTCTGTCATTGCGGTATTTTCTTATTCCTTTTAAAATATAATCATAATATTTGCCAAAATTCTTATCTGCAAGCAGTTGTTTCATCTCATCTTTTCTTAATGTATACGCTGTATCAACACGATAATCCTCCTTATAAATACCACTTTCATTATCCATATCGAAAAAATAGACAACACCTTTTCTTTTAAAATTCCGGTTAATTCGCCCGATGAACTGCTCCTCGCTGTCCAATTTGCTGATATCCTTATAGCCAATGTCCATATCAATATCTATGCCGGCTTCAACAACCTGCGTTGCCACCAGTATTACCGCCTTATCTTTGTCTGCTGTATCCATTTCCCTTAAAATGCGTTTTCTGTCAATCTGATTGTCGTCCCCCGTCATGCAGAATATCTGTAAATCCTCCCGTCCGGACTCCGTCAGCATATGGTAAAACTTCTCCGCACTTGTTTTCGTGATAAATTCCATAAGAAGCTTTCTTCCCTTTTGCGCCTGTCCCAGAACATGCGCATATAGTTCTTTCATTTCAGTCTTTCTATCCGGATAAAGCAATTCATACGACAATGCCACTCTTTTCTTAAAACGTGCGTCCTGAAAATATTTTTCCGGATTTTTAATCAGATTTACAACCTTTTCATGATTTCCGGTAAGCATATCCAGCTTCGGCAGTGTCGCCGACATAATAATAATTTTCATATTCAGCAGCCTGCTATAACACTGCAAGAACATCATAATTTCTGTCCAAAGCACATTTTTATAACTCTGAATCTCATCCAGCACCACAACACTGCCTGCCAGTTGATAAAAACTGATTGCCGCTTCTCTTTCACACCCAAACATGATTTGAAACAAATTGACATGCGTTGTTAAAATAAACGGATAATTTAAAAACTGCCTGTCCAACAGTGCCTTTTGATAAAATTTCTCATTTTCTTCTTTATCGAGATTTTCCCAGAATTTTCTTGTTCCGTTTAGCGGAATCGGTGTAATGGAATTAATGACCGCAATACTTTTAAAAATATCTGTCTGCCCGTATATTTTTTCAAGCGTATCGTAATTCTGCTCGACCAGCGTATTAAACGGATAAACATAAAAAATCTTATTGATATTTTTGTCCAATAATTTCAGACTGCAATTCATTGCCAGATTCGACTTCCCTGACCCGGTCGGTGCTTCGGCGAAAGCGACATTTGCATCTTTATTTTCAAGCAATGTCTGCTCTGCCTCATAAAACATGCGATTCCGCAAAATATTAATATCCTTTTTATCATCAACACAGCTCTCCGGATTAAATCTGCGAATCTGTTTTACCCGCTCCGACTGCTCATACTGTGTGACAAACTCTGTATTTTCAATCGTTCCGAACGCACTCATTTGTATGCCGTTGTCATATTCCGATGTCGCATAATAATCACAGGATACCAGCACCGAAAATAAAAATCTTATATACGCATACAATCCCAACTGCAAGGACTGCTTCTCTGAAAAGCTGTCATATTTCCTTTTATTCTGCATCGGCATATTCACCGAATGTAAACCCTTTTTACAAAACGGTCCATGATATACTTCCGTAAAATCACCTTGATTCATACACGAAAAAATATCTGCTAATTGCCGGTTTGGCTGAAATTCTTCCAGAAACTCTTCAAACCTCGACAGATTTCCATGGTGTCTTGATATTACATAAGCATTTACCAGCATGAATACATGAATCATATTCTTTTCATCTTTTGATAACAGACTTTCCTGTATCTTCTCATAAAAATAGTCAAAATAAATTGCCGCAGACAGTATAGAATGTTTTGTTCCGTCCAGACAATCTATTGCTGTCCATTTTTTTAATGTATTTTTCATTTTTATACTTTGAAATCGTGGGTTAATTTTCCCGCAATCATGAAAAATAATGACGTTTACTATCAGACTGTAAAACAATTTTATCCCCTCATCGGAAAGCTCCGGTGCCAATTCTTTTTGAAAATTTTCAAATACTGCCTTAAAATTTTTATGTTCCCACAGCTCTTCAAAATAATGATAACACCTGTCCACATGTTCTTTTAAAATCTCCGGATTTTTCCCATTGCCCCGGTCACAATGTGCATAAAATAACTCCGGTTTTACAATGATATCCTCAATAGGTATGATATATTCCTTCATCTTTTTCTCCTCAATTCCATAAAACATTTCATAAAAACGCATAAAACCATAGCCGGAGTCCAATATCTAATGTCTTTCCGGCTATGGTTTCACTTTAATAAAATGCTATATGATATGTCCTGCCGTCAATATCATCAACCGCATAAATTTTTTTCTGTATTTCTGAAACGGCAAGATTTGTGAGTACAAACCGTTCGTATTCATACATATTAAATGCTAAATCCAGTCGTACCGGCAGTGCTTCCTCATACTTATATGGATTGTCCTGTTCAAAATCGTCTAAATCAACCACGGCATCTCCCCGTACAAAAAAGCTGTCGATTTTTTTCGGCGTTTCCACCTCTGTTGCATCAATCATACTTGCTTCGGTAATGTCTGCCGGGTGGTCATTGCTTCCAAGATACGGCATATAGACACACTTTCTGCCAATAATACTATCCGCAACAGCCTCTGCGACTTCACTGTCCAGCATAATATATACATACCATTTGGGATTTTCAAGCCACTGCTGTCGAACAATCAGATTTCCGCCTTTTTCCATAGACGCATATCCCACCGAATTATTAAATGCAATGATTTTCTGCGGAAAACTCCCCTTTTCACAGCATGGAATAACCGCCATTTTTAATTCCTTTAACTGCTCATAAAATTCAGGATACTCCGGTGCTTCCATCTTCTTTTTCTGCACGATATGGGCATATCCCGAATATCCCATAACCGTTCCCAAAAGTCCCAGCAGAGCAACACGGTGAATGTGACCATATGTGAAATAGTAATACTTATTCACTTCCGGCTTTTTAAAAAAAGCCTGCTTTCCGCTGAGCGTAAATCTTAAAACCTTCATCTGCTCCACACCTTTCAGCCTACTGCTTTTCAATCTCTTTTCCGGTGAAGATATCAAAATACTTCACGCCCTCAATATCACTGGCAATTTCCGTTGTGTGCGGATTATAATGAATTTCAGCAGATAACACTCTGTCTTTTACATCATGAAGCAGTTCTTTTACATTCACCTGAATTGTATTCTTTTCTGCTCCCTTTATAAATGTCACATACTTATCCAGATTCGGCAGGTACAGTGTCGGTTCTGTTTCGATAAACAAACCGAATTCATTTTCACAGCCGACTTTGGAATTTGTTGCAAAGCTGGTTGTTCCCTTTAATGCTGCTTCTTTAAACTTCTGATAATCTTCCTCTGTGTAACCTTCGGTTACTCCAAGCTGCTCAAAATTGTCATATACTTTCGGATTAATCACAAACGGATAGAAATAGTGTGCTTCATCACTGACAATCTTTGTTCCCAATGTGGAATTTTTGGCATCTTTTCCCTCTTTATTCTTTTCTGCCGCTTTTGGGTCTTTAAACGGCGATAAAATATTCTGTTCCTGTGTTTCAGAGCCGTTATACAGATTAAATCCCTGACCAATCTGAACAGCACCTGTAATAGAAATATTAGCATCTGCTTCTGCAAAGGTTGAACCAAAATTTTTCACATCAATCGCCGAAAATAAATTTTTTAATATTACTTTGATATCCTTGTCTTTTTTCATATCTTCTACGCCAAAAATATACTCATAACGTTCTTTCAATGTACGCGGCACAAGAAAAACCGCTCCGTTTTTATCTGGTTTTGAAACTGTAAATGACTTTATATTTAAAACCTTTTCTCCCGCTTCTTCCCACATCTTTTTCATCGGAAATTTTAATGCCTTATCACTGCCGAAAAACTGTCCCTTAGTTGTTGTCTTTGGAAAACCAGAAAAATCTGCATTCCAGTTTGCCATTACCGATGAAATTCCTAATACCCCATAAACTCTTTTATTCATTTTACTCATTATCCATACCCCTTTTCCTGCTTACTGTTCTTCTTTTTCTTTTTTGGTATACACTAAATTACCGTCTACAAATCCCGCTGACAAAAAATAATGATTTACTTCTTTTCCTGTCATATCATACTGTATAACATGACCATACAGATTCTTTATTCTAAAATCGGTATCATTAATTGCATAACTGTATTTTTTAAACATTTGCAATACAGTTCTTTTAATCATTTCATTGCTTGTTGTCTGCAACAGCGGATTAATAAAAGATAAGTTTTTATTTGCAGATTTACTTAAACTTAAATAAGTATTCATTAACTGACCAACTGCATAGCAGTATTCGTCTGCGCTTTCAAAATCCCATTCTTCTTTTTCATCAATATGTGCCTTTAACAAATCTCTTACCTTTGACATATTTTCTTCATACCTCCCGTCATTATTAAAATAATCCATCATAGATATCCACAAATTCAACTGATGTGTCGCTTTTGTTCTGTTTCCCTGTATTATTGAATGAACAATTAACCGCCATGACATATTATCAATTGTCTGCGCTATTCCCCATGCCTTGCCCTGTCCGAACCAGCTAAAAAACTGTTCCCGGTACTTCAACAATTCCTGTTTTAAAACATTATCATGAAATGATAAATCTTCTGGATTAGTAAAGTAATTGTACTTTAACCGCTTTGAAAAAAATACGTCATCAACCAGTACTTCTACCTGCCACAGCTTATTTTTCCGTCCATAACCCTGTTCAAAGTTCTCCATGGCTTTATCCTGTATTTTCAGGACTTCTTTCATCGTAAACGGTCTGTCCAAATCCGGCTTATAACCAGTTATCCTGCCCATATAGTGAATTTCAAGTTCCTTGCCTGTCTGTATCCTTAGATAAATACCGGTTTCAATTATTGGTGCCTGTTCACTGTCACCGCAGGCAGTTGTCTTATTTTCATCTAAATCAATATAAATGTTGGTTTTGCCCTTTGCCGCCTGCCCTGACAAATAATCAAAAAAATACATCTGCATCATTGCATCATCTAATTCAAGCAGATATGGTACAGTTGTTTTTCTGGTCTTATTTTCAAGAAACGGCTTCTTGGCATTCAGACTCATATTATTACTTGGTAGTCCCTTGATACTATTTTCCGCCTGCTGATTATAATCATTTTTATTGAAAATATTCGGCTCGATATACCGCAATCCTTCTCTTTTTATATTCTCTTTGGACTGTTCTACATCATTTCCAATAAAAAATATTTTAAAGTAATCCTTCTTTGACGTATCAATATGCAAGGTCTCAATACAATTTTTCAGTTCTGCCTTTACCCAGTTTTCGATTCTTTCTGCCTGTTTTACATCAACTTTACCAAGTTTCTCCTCCACCAGTTCATACAATGAACGGTCTTTTGGTTTACTGTATTTCTTTTCCGGATTTTTCAAAACCTCATAATAACCGCTAATGCTTTCTGCTGTCAGTTTCTTTTCCAGACTTTCTTTTTTGACAAAAAACGCATAGAAATTATTGGAATGAATCTGCTTTGTAGAATCAACCGGTTTATTCATCTCTATCAATTTACTGTAATAATCTAAAAATGAAATCAACTGATATTCCGAGGTTTCCTGTCCCTGTACTTTCCCTGTTTTTCTATCGGTTTTTATTTCAATAGGGTTTCCCACAGAAAAATTGTCATCAATATTAATAAAAAGATAGGTACCGTCTTTTGGAACATAATTATCCAGAACCCACTGTTCCGAGTATTGCTTAAAATTCTCCCGGAACACTTCCATACATTCCTGTAACATCAAATCCCCCCTTTACAAATATCTGTAATTTGCAAAACCGCAGCCACGCGCATTCATTTCTCCCAGACCAGTTCCCAGTGCCATATAAAGCAATGCCTGCGCCTGTTCATTTTCCGCCGCCTGCAAACAAACCTTATCCCCCAGCAGTTTTCTGCCTTTATACGGAACGGCTATCGGTTTATGGTTTTTCAACTCAATCTGCCGGTATAAATCAAAATCTTCGTTCATTTTTTCACCGGTCAGCCGGTTATACTTCTTTATCAGATTACTTTTCAGCCGTTCCTCATACTGCTCAAATGAAATACACTTCTTCCAGTAACCTTTTGCCTGTCTGTCCGATCCGGTACCGTCACACTTTATAACAACCGGTGTAATTGAAAATATCTGTGAAATAAATTTTTGAGGGATAATCGTGATTTTTACTGTAAGACCTTTTATCTGATGATTGTAATGATTTGCCAGATAATCTGCAAAATACTGTGCCAGCTTG
Organism: Lachnospira intestinalis; assembly: GCF_040095895.1. Taxonomy (NCBI): domain Bacteria; kingdom Bacillati; phylum Bacillota; class Clostridia; order Lachnospirales; family Lachnospiraceae; genus Lachnospira; species Lachnospira intestinalis. The sequence continues at coordinate 584 of NZ_JBBMFS010000004.1, read as the reverse complement.
TCACTGACAGTTCTGACTCTTACGGTATATACCTTCCCCTCTTTATAAATACCGTCTTTTTCCAGCGGATACGGCTGGTCGAAGCAATACTGCTTATAACAGTTTGTTTCATGCAATTCCAACAATGATTCATTTTTTGCCAGACAGCTGTCAATATAATTGGCAAAAACCGCATACGTCTGCTCCTGTGAAATGTCCTGCAAAAGATAAATCTTGAGCCGCATTTCATATACTTTTAACTGATTCATATACTCGCCTTTCTTTTTGCAAACACCATGTGTTATTATTTATATATTATTTGTGTTGTTATAATAACAATTACCACACTTTCTGACATTTGTCAACAAAATGCCTAAATTTACTATACATTTTTACACAAATTATTTATGATGACATTTTTATATAAATTTTAACTATATAAGATAAAGTTTTACAACAAACTTATACAACAAAAAAGCTGTTATGTACCGAAACACAACAGCCTGTATATTTTAAATATTTATATTCCTGTTCCTTCAAAACTGCACATTAAAATTCTTTTTCATCCGATTATCCTCTGGATAACTCTCGTTCTATCCGTTTCT